>DOFS01000078.1 GCA_003523945.1 Nitrospiraceae bacterium
ATCAAGGGTTGGTCGGGATTACGCTGATCCGAAATAAATACGCCCTTTTGGCCAGAGCCATTCTCTGAGTGAGGCACATACACCATGAGTCCAGGGATCGGTTCATTAAACACACCCGAATCAACAGCAAGAGTCAACTCATCTTCGATGACGCTCAGAGCCAAAGTCTTCAATGACACTTTGGCCCACGGCTGGCCCCATTGAGAAAGGTACACCGTTAAAAGAAATACCATTCCAGAAAAGACCGCCACAGGAAGGTTGATCCGCCAGAAACTAACCCCCGCGGCTCGAATGGCAGTCACCTCATTGTCAAACGATAGGCGATTAAATGCCGAAATTGAGGCAATCAAGCAGGCAATTGGTAAGGTTAGGACTAAAAAGGAAGGAAGCAAATGCAGAACAATCGACCCCAAGCCCGCCAAGCTAATTCCTCTAGATACCACTAAATCCACCAGCCGTAGCATTTCCTTCGTAAAAATGATGAAACACAATCCGGTGAGGCTGGTCAAAAATGGGGGAAGTAACTCAAAAAAAATGTACCGATCGAGAAGTCTGATCAACATCTTGGACAATACGGATGAATAAAAAGTGATAAAAAATGTCGGATAACCAACATGGCCCCCTCGGCCATTAATTCCAAATCTGGAACAATTACCCTACCGGCGAAATAGTAGGGAATGAATTTCCTCCTGTCATTTATTGACAGATTCTTTAAACTGTGCTACACCATCCTCGTTTTTGTATTATGGTTAAAGAAGTGAAAAGGATATTACGCCGTGAAGCCGAGAGAGGAATGAACTCCTTTTTCGGCTTTTTTTTTAGGAACGCACAAATTTTATAATCTATATCCACAAGTGCTCTAATTGGGGAGGGCCATCATGAGAAGTAAGGGAACGGTAAAATGGTTTAATGATCGAAAAGGTTTTGGATTCATTCAAGTTGAAGGTGGACAGGACGTGTTTGTCCATTATTCCGCTCTTCAAGAAGACGGATTTAAATCCCTAAAGGAGGGGGAATCCGTCGAATTTGACTTGGTAGAAGGAGCAAAGGGTCCGCAGGCTGCCAACGTCACTAAATCAGGAATTGGCCAACCTTCGTAAGCACTGTTGAGTATCTATCTCTATCGCCTTCTTACCTACTTTTGAGTGGTGAAGGGGGCGAGGTTTTTGGGTTCCCTATGGATCAACTTTTTTTCAAAAATAATAAGGTAAGAGTATTCCTTGATCTGTCATAACTTACAATTGACTTGTTATCTAAGAAGGTTAGGAGGTCATGGGCCTGCTAAGCCTTCCTTGACTTCGCTATTTTTCTCCTGGTAGACTTTTCTCGTAAGTCGTTGTATTTATTGCAAAATTTCAAATTATACACAATTGACTCATCAATTTCAGAGGAACAGCATGACAAAACTTCTCGATGCCTTATTTTTTGAAAACCCGCTATCTCGAAACAGGTTGTTGACCGTAGAAAGTGGGGAGGAAGACTGGGGAGCAGGACAAAACCAGGATGCCAATATTCCTCAGGCACCAGACAACTTACGTGCTATCCCTGATCATACGCGCATTACCCTCACATGGGATCCTGTCCCTGAAGCCCTGTATTACAACGTTTATTTCATGACCACCAAAGGCGTTCAAATTAAGCCAAATGAACTGACCAGACCAGTAGCAGGGCATGAGGATTTTATCCCAAAAGTTGGGATTACAAAAGAAAAAGCCAATTGCATTGAAGGAGCGATATCTCCTTATGAACATAACGACTTAGCCAATAACTTTTGTTACCACTATGCAATCTCTGTGGTCACAGAAGAGGGTGAAAGTCTATTGTCTGAGGAAGTGATGTCGATTCCCTCCCCCTATCTCTCCGTAATGCAAATCGGATGTGAAGGCGTCGACGATGGAGAATTCAAATCACCAACCGGCATTGCTATTGATAAAGACGGAAATATCTATGTCGGCGATACAGACAATCATTCAATTCAGAAGTTTGACCGATCGGGAAAATTTCTTGCCCGTTGGGGGGACGAACCCGATTCAAGCGAAGGAAAATTTTATTACCCACGTGGCATCGCCACCTCACCAGAAGGAGAGGTGTATGTGGCCGACAGTGGGAACAATCGCATCCAAAAATTTGATTCAGAAGGTAATATTATCAACGCATGGGGGAAATTTGGTTTTGCCTGGCGAGGGGCGGAAGCCGGGAAATTTGATGTCCCTTGGGGTGTTACCACCGATTCCCAAGGCAACCTGTTTGTCTCTGATACCAGCAATGCAAGAATTCAAAAATTCCTGCCAAACGGATCCCCTGTCCTCAAGTGGGGCCGTGACGGGGGATATGACGGGGCGTTCTTTTTTCCTCGCGGACTCGCAGTTGACTTTGTAGGGAATATTTATATTGCTGATGAGGGGAACAATCGGATTCAAAAGTTTGATGCACGCGGTAACTTTCTCCTGAAGTGGGGAAAGGAAGGGAATGCCCCTGGCCAATTCAAAGCCCCATGGGGAGTCGCCTGCGACCCGTTGGGATATGTGTACATTGTCGACAGCGGAAATCACCGTGTCCAAAAATTTGATTCTAGCGGAACCTATCTAACTTCATGGGGAAATCGTGGATTAACCGAAGGACAGCTGAATTTCCCGTCAGGGATCGCAGTAGACAAAGAGGGATATGTATACGTAATAGACAGCGGCAACCATCGTTTAACCAAGTTTGCCCCAACAGAAGAAGAACTCAATCGTGGCAAACAAGAAAAACGGGTTTCCAGCGATCTTACCGCCCCCATCAACCTTGCCGTTAAGCCGGGGGATACGGAAAACATCCTTAGTTGGCTCGAAGTTCCCAATGCCGTCAGTTACAACCTCTATTTTAGTACGGAACCCAATGTCTCTACAGAAACTTCAACAAAGATTGAAGGCGTGACCACCCCCTATATTCATAGTGGTCTCACGAATGACACGCCATATTTTTATGCCATGACTTCGGTCACTGAAGAAGGAGCAGAAAGCCAGCTTTCTGAGGAACAGACCGCTATTCCGGTTCTGATCGACATTTCGGCACCTCAAAATCCTGACATCGTCATAAACCATGGCGCTTACATGACCAATAGTCCCGACATGGTCGCCACCATCTCAGCTAAAGACGTAGATAGCGGGGTGGCTGCCTATTTCATCTCTGAAAACCCCATGACTCCAAGCGGGACCATGCCTGGGTGGGTTGAGGTGGAGCCGGAACAAAAATTTGGAGCCACGATTCCTTTTACCACCTCTCCAACAGATGGAACAAAAACCGTCTACGTTTGGTTTAAAGATGCCAACAATAACGTTTCCGTTCCGGCCAGCACCCATATCCTTCTCAATACATCTGGGTATATTTGCGCCACAAAGTGGGGAAAACCAGGCCGGGGAGCCTCCCTCCTCCATGGAGGAGAATTTATTAGCCCTCTATACGGGCTGACGATTGATCGCCAAGGGTCATTATTTGTGGTTGATAACGGGAACAACCGAGTTCAGAAATTCGACCGTAATGGCAATTTCATCCTCCTATGGGGAAGTTTCGGTGCCGCTAATGGCGGTTTCAATAATCCAACCGGTATCGCATGTGATGGGAATGGCAATGTATATGTGGCAGACACCAATAACCATCGGATTCAAAAATTTGATGGGAAATTAGGGCATTACATGATGAAACTCGGATCCCGTGGTAATGGCGAAGGACAGTTTAATGCTCCATGGGGTGTAGCGGTCGACCGAGTCCGCGGGTACCTGTATGTCGTCGATAGTGCCAACTTTCGGATTCAAAAGTTTGATGAAACCGGAGAATTTATCATGCAGTGGGGAAGCTTTGGGAATGGGGACGGGCAGTTTTATTTTGCGCGAGGCATTGCGGTAGATCAAACCGATGGAACTGTCTACATAGTCGATATGGGGAATCATCGGATTCAAAAATTTGATACCAGCTCAAACGTCCTCCCCCAATTACTCACCAAGTGGGGCGGCGGAATTGGACCTGGTCATGCCAGCAGCGCTCAAGCACAAGAACCTGGACAATTCCGATCACCCTGGGGTGTGGCGGTAGACGAATCAGGTGACGTATTTATCAGTGATACCGGCAACCAACGCATCCAAAAGTTTGATCGAGACGGTAACTTTATCACCCAATGGGGTGGCTTCGGCTCCCAGGATGGCCAATTCAACTTTCCCTATGGAATAGGGGCTGACTCCAGAGGACACATTTATTCCGTTGATAGCGGCAATATGCGAGTTCAGGAATTCATGCAGGCAGAGGAAGCCGAAGATCATTTCCAAGAAGAGGAAACGATGGCCTTTATTCCTGAAGCAGCCGAATAACCACATAGCTCTGGCAACATCCCCAGGAAACAATCACCCACATTGACCCTGATGCCAACGGGAATACCTGCACCCGTTGGCATCAGTTTAAGGCCACACCCGAATCCTCGGCTGAGAATACAGTTAGCTGTTGATTCTGACTGGTATTGGGTGTTCTCCCAATCCCATCTGGGAAAACAAGAAGAACATTGACTGACTTTTAAAAGAAAATTATGATGAAAGACTTTTCCGCATACACATTTCGGCAAGGGACAGAATACAAGGCCTAACTCATGTTGGAGAAACAATTACGAATAGGGCTTACTTTTGATGACGTGGTTTTGGTCCCACGCCATTCAAATATCATCCCATCTGATGTGGATCCCTCCACCCAACTCACTCGAAATATTCGTATCAATATCCCCATTCTGAGCGCGGCCATGGACACCGTCACCGAAGGGCGATTAGCCATTGCGATAGCGCGTGAAGGAGGGATTGGAATTATTCACCGCGCACTCTCCCCTGACATGCAAGCCTCAGAAGTCGATAAGGTCAAAAAATCAGAAAGCGGGATGATCCTTTCTCCGATTACCATCTCCCCGGATCATACTATTCGCGATGCCCACCATCTCATGTCGACCTACCGCATATCCGGAATCCCTGTAACCAAAGACGGCAAATTGGTTGGAATCTTAACGAATCGAGACCTTCGTTTTGAAAACCGTCTGGATCTCAAAGTTTCCCAGGTTATGACGAAAAACAACCTAGTGACTGCCCCTGAGGGGACTGGATTAGACCAGGCCCAGGCAATTCTTCATGAGCATCGCATTGAAAAACTTCCGGTCGTGAATGATCAATTTGAGCTAAAAGGGTTGATCACCATTAAAGACATTCAGAAAAAAATCAAATATCCTTTTGCCTGCAAAGATGCGCACGGGCGTCTGCGCGTTGGCGCGGCCGTCGGGGTCGGACCTGATGTAGAAGAACGGCTGGAACGGCTCACAAAAGCTGGAATTGACCTAATCGTTGTCGATACCGCTCATGGGCACTCTCAAAGCGTCTTGGACAAAGTCAAAGACATTAAATCCCGCTATCCGGACCTGGAGCTGATGGCAGGAAATGTCGCAACTTCTGCTGCTACGCTGGATCTCATTAAGGCCGGAGCAGATGCCATTAAAGTTGGAGTCGGGCCAGGCTCAATCTGCACCACCAGAATTGTATCAGGAGCCGGAGTCCCTCAACTAACGGCAGTGGCTGATTGTGCCACCGTCGCCAAAGAACACCAAATACCCTTAATTGCTGATGGAGGCATCAAATACTCGGGAGATCTCACCAAGGCCCTCGCGGCCGGGGCCTCTTGCGTAATGATCGGATCACTTTTTGCCGGAACCGAAGAATCGCCAGGTGAAACCGTGTTGTATCAGGGCCGAACCTACAAAGAATACCGGGGGATGGGATCACTGGGAGCCATGGAACGAGGAGGAAAGGATCGCTACTTTCAAGAAGGCCGCGAAACTTCCAAATTAGTTCCCGAAGGCATTGAAGCCAGAGTTCCCTATAAAGGAAATCTCGCGGTCATGGTCTATCAATTAGTCGGAGGGCTGAAGGCAGGAATGGGGTACTGCGGATGTCGGACAATCGAAGAACTTCAACAGAATGCTCAGTTCCTTCAGCTCACCTCTGCAGGGCTTCGGGAGGCCCACGTTCATGATGTGGTGATTACCAAAGAGGCCCCAAATTATCGGGCTGACTAAAATCTGGTTCTGCCCTTAAGTCAGTCAGTTCCCACGTTGACAAATTAACTCGCAGGCTCATGCACTCGCAACACGATACCATTGTCATTCTTGATTTTGGATCGCAGTATACGCAACTCATCGCACGGCGGATACGCGAATTCCA
>DOFS01000088.1:0-2144 GCA_003523945.1 Nitrospiraceae bacterium
CTATTTTGGCCACGGATGTGGGTCAACACCAAATGTGGGCGGCTCAATATTTTAAATTACAAAATCCACAATCCTGGTTGACATCGGGTGGCCTGGGGACCATGGGTTTTGGATTGCCGGCCGCAATGGGTGCTCAGGCTGCGTTCCCGGATCGTCTGGTTCTCTGTGTTGCGGGGGATGGCAGTATTCAAATGAATACCCAAGAGTTGGCAACCGCGGTCATGGAGCAATTACCCGTCAAAGTCTTCATTATCAATAACCGGTTCCATGGGATGGTTCGCCAGTGGCAAGATTTGTTCTATGAGGGGCGGTATGCGTCAAGTTACCTGGGGACCGTTCCTGATTTTGTTAAACTAGCCGAAGCCTATGGGGCAGCAGGTATCCGAATTGAAAAGGTTTCGGAAATGGATAGTGGCATCCGTGAAGCCCTCTCCATTAAAGGTCCGGTTGTGATTGACGTCCCGACCTACCAGTTTGAAAATTGTTATCCTATGATTCCGGCCGGGGGCTGCAATCATGAAATGTTGCTGGCAGATCCCCCGGAATTAAAGAAGCCCAATGCGATGCAAAAAATCGGCACTCAGGCGGATTCAGATTCTGTAATTACCGCCTAGGGTGAAACAATAAAAGGGTGTTATGGAGCACATTATTTCTTTGACGGTAGAAAATAAATTCGGTTCATTGTCTCGGATAGCTGGCCTTTTTAGTGGGCGGGGTTTTAACATTGAAAGTTTGTCCGTGGCTCCGACGCTTGATCCCTCTGTGTCCATGATGACGTTGGTCACGAAAGGGGATGATCCGATTATCGAACAAATTTTGAAGCAGCTGAATAAACTCATTGATGTGATTAAAGTGGTTGATATCAGTGAAAGCGAGTTTGTCGAAAGAGAGACTGCGCTTATTAAGGTCCATACCCGAGCGGAGGATCGAGCTGAAGCTCTTCGCATTGCGGATATTTTTCGAGCCAATGTTCTGGATTCCTCTCCTACCAGCTACACCATTGAAGTCACTGGGGATGTGAGGAAAGTCCAGGCGATCATCAATCTTCTGCAGCCACTTGGCATTAAAGAGCTGGTGCGAACCGGCCGGATTGCCATAGGGCGCGAACCGATACGCCCGGCCCAAACCCAATCCCGACCGCTTGCGAAAGCGAATTAATCAGGCCAACCGACACCTGCCTTCAGACAGAGAGGGTCCGTCCACCCTGATCGACGGAACGACTGGAGACTATTTTATCTATATGAGGAGTGCATGATGAAAATTTATTATGAGAAAGACACGGATGGACAAATTTTGGCAAAAAAAACAGTGGCCGTCGTGGGTTTTGGTAGCCAAGGTCATGCTCATGCCCTAAACATGCGGGATAGTGGTCTTCAAGTAGTTGTGGGCTGTCGGGAAGGCTCATCATGGAACAAAGCGGAAGCGGCAGGGTTAAAAGTCATGCCGACCGCGGATGCAGTCAGAGGTGCCGATGTGGTGATGCTTCTAGCGCCCGATGAGGCACAAGCCGCCATCTATAACAAAGATATTGGTCCAAATTTGAAGCAGGGAGCCTATCTGGCCTTTGGCCATGGGTTTAATATCCATTTTGGGCAAATTCAACCTGCCAGCCATGTAAATGTGTTTATGGTGGCTCCCAAGGGCCCGGGACACCTTGTCAGGTCGGAATACACCAAAGGGACAGGTGTGCCGTGCCTGTTAGCCATTCATCAGGACCCCAGTGGTCAGACAGCCAAGGTTGGATTGGCCTATGCCAGCGCGATTGGAGGGGCCAGAGCTGGAGTGATTGAAACATCCTTTCGAGAAGAGACGGAAACGGATCTTTTTGGGGAGCAGGCGGTCTTATGCGGAGGGATCACCTCGTTGATTCAGGCAGGGTTTGAAACATTGGTCGAGGCCGGCTATTCACCTGAAATGGCCTATTTTGAATGTTTGCATGAAGTGAAGCTGATTGTGGATCTAATCTATCAGGGCGGGATTGCCAATATGCGCTATTCTATCAGCACGACGGCCAAATATGGCGATGTAACACGAGGGCCACGAGTGGTGACAGATGAGACCAAGAAAGTGATGAAAGAGATCTTAGGGGAAATCCAAAGTGGTCGATTTGCCAGGGAGTGGGTGCTGGAAAACCAGGCGAACCG
>DOFS01000088.1:2326-4883 GCA_003523945.1 Nitrospiraceae bacterium
CGAGGGATGATGCCCTGGCTCCAAAAAGATCAGCTTGTGGATAAGCAGAAAAATTGATCGGAAAATTGCGAGACGTGAGACCCTTCACCGATGTCTGATCAGGCTAAAGGGATTCCTGTGGCCAAAGAAGGCCTTCCCTTTATCCTAGGCGGGGGGATCCTGACCTTTGGATGTTGGATGGGGGGGGTGGTCTGGCTCACATGCCTGATGGCGTCCCTGACCCTCTTTACTGCCTGGTTTTTTAGAAACCCCGCCAGAACGATTCCTCAAGGAGGGAACCTCATTGTTTCTCCCGGTGATGGGGCCGTCGTGGCGGTGGAACAGGAATTTGAGCACCGGTTTCTCAAAGAACCCAGTATTCGGATCAGCATTTTTTTAAATGTATTCAATGTGCATATTAACCGGATACCTGCTGCAGGGGTGTTACAGGATGTGGTTTATTCCCCCGGGCGGTTTTTGGTAGCCAGTCGTCCGGAGGCTTCAGCGGAAAATGAGCAAAACGCACTCATGCTCAGGCGTTCCGATGGAAAGAAAATTCTTTGCGTGCAAATTGCCGGATTAATTGCCAGGCGAATCGTGTGTTGGGTCAAGCCCGGTGAACAGGTCGAAAAAGGGGAAAGGTTTGGACTTATTCGGTTCGGATCACGGATGGATGTGTATCTCCCTCACGATAGTCTGATTCAAGTCAAGGTTGGTGATAAAGTGAAGGGGGGATCGTCCGTCCTGGCGGAGTTGCTATGCGTGGAGCCTTCATGAAACAGCCCAAAAAACGACGGGTCGTCTATCTCATTCCCAATCTGCTGACCACGGGAAATCTCTTTAGTGGCCTGGCCTCTATCCTGTTTGTCTTTGGCGGGGACTATGGGCCGGCGGCCATTGCAATTCTTGTGGCCATCGTCTTTGACGTGTTGGATGGGACGTCAGCCCGCCTGATGAAAAGTACCAGTGACTTCGGACTACAATATGATTCGTTGGCAGATGTGGTAGCTTTCGGAGTGGCTCCGGGCTTGCTGATGTATTCCTGGGCGCTCAGTTCTCCGAAGATGTTGGGGGCCGCGGTGATGTTTGCATTTGTCGCGTGTGGTGCCTTGCGATTGGCCCGGCATAACGTTCTGGCGACGACCGGCGGAGACGGCAAGCCGTTTACCGGGCTTCCTATTCCCGGTGCAGCGGGAGTGATGGCCACATTGGTGATTTTCGATCACCATGTTGCGCCGTTAGGGGAGAAGGTGAAGCCTATTCTTGGGATCGTCTTGACTTTGGTACTGGCGTTTCTCATGGTGAGTACGGTTCGTTATCGTAGTCTGAAAGAATTGAAAACCCAGGAACACTATCTCTTTAATTTTTTGGTCTATACAGTCCTTGCTCTTATTACTGTTATTGCGGCACTTCAGTTTGTACACCCTGCAGCCATCATTTTCGCTGTCTTCGCAATCTATGCTCTATCAGGAGTGGTTGAACAGGGGTGGAAGTTTTTCGCTGGTCTTGGCCGAACCGAAGCTGAGTCACAGGAAAAGCCAAGTCAAATGCCCATGGAATAATTTTTCTGATGACAAAAAAGCCTGCTATCAGGGGTACAACCGTAAACCGGAGTGCTGAAATCTAAATAAGGGGTATCATGTTTTTTAACTTTTCGTCTCAGCGGTAATATCTGCCATAAATTTTTGATCAATGACTTACTGGAGATGCAAAACTAAATGCTTTCCGAACTCCATTGCCATTATATTGGCTCTTTCTAGCCAGGGATCCGTTTAAAATTTTCTCGCTTGGTCAGCACGTTGTTGGATAACCGTAATAAATGGCTATAGTTTTACTACTAGCCCATTCCAGAAAGCCCCGTACTTTGCACGGGGGTGAATGGACTCCTTGTTAGGGGGGAATATTTTCCCAACTAATCTAATAAGGTTTTTAAGAAGCCACCCCTTTGAGCGGGGTGTTGTACTCTTTCCACAGTTAGTAGCAATATGAGGTAAGAGATCCTATCCCCCCAGTCTTAGATGCCGCTGCAGGTCTGTATTTTCTAACTTCCCGTATATACCTCCCGCCATGAGATGCACTTTAAGTAATAATTGCCCCTTTTTTAACTGGTCGCGCATGTAAGCGCGGATCTCATACAGAATTTATTGTTCTGGCCTTACAGCTTTATGATGTTTATCGGAAATCCATCTTGGGTGTTACCAGTCAAAAATCGATGGCCGGTGAACGCATCGAACTTGTGTCAAAGTGATTTTCTGTGTTGCCGGGTATCGCCCCGGTAGGCGGGGCCCTTTTGTTCTGGCAAAAGGACCCAAAGCCAGCGACACTCCGTCCGGTCTCATTAAGATGGGACGGACGCGAACCTGAGGGGGGCGGCCTAACTCGCTGCGCTTGTATGGTCTTTTCTTGTCATTCTTGAGAAGCTCCGAGGGGTCGGGGGTGGAGGGACATTGCTTCGCATCTGCCAGTTACTGGACAGACGGTTTGAGACTTCTCCCATCCACATCCTCAACGTCGATGAAGAATCTTGCGGCAGGACTCCTGACCGCCGATTTGAACGCAAGCTTACGTTGGTGTGGCC
>DOFS01000079.1:0-654 GCA_003523945.1 Nitrospiraceae bacterium
ATCACTTCCGCCATTTTCCGCCGATTGGCCGCATCGCGAATAGGTCTCCCGACTACCAAATAATCCGCCCCGGCCTGAATGGCATCAAACGGAGTTAACGAACGTTGATGTTCATGGGTGTTTTGCCCGGCCGGCCTCACACCTGGAGAAACAATGAGCGCCTTCTCCCCAAACCGTTCTCTCAAGATTGCGACATATTTTCCTGAGGCGATCAACCCATCGCACCCTTGGGCCATCGCCATATCGGCCCGCCACAATACATAGTCATCCAGGGTATGAAAACGAGCGGAAACTCCCGCCTGGACACTCAACATCCCCAGGTCCTGAAGATCCCTCTCCCCCCAGCTCGAAAGAAGGGGAACGGTCAAAATTTTTAATGACCCGACGCCCCGACCAAGAACCGCCGCTTTGGCCGTGGCATGATTTCCAAAAATGGTAAGAAAATCAACATCAAGATTAGTTGCAAGATTCACGGCTCGACGCACGGTTTCATCGATATCGTTCATCTTCAGATCTAAAAAAATCCGGCAATTTCGAGCACGTAATTCCCTGATAAAATCGACATTTACGGCCAGAAATAATTCCAGGCCAATTTTATAAAACCAGACAACATCCTCTAAGTCCTTCACATATCGACGGGCCTCCTCCAAGGAG
>DOFS01000079.1:777-1318 GCA_003523945.1 Nitrospiraceae bacterium
GTGCGACAATTAACCGTTCCTGAATAGGGATAACAGTGTTCATGCTTAATTCACCATATACTCCAGCAAAAAATCACTAAATTGAATGAAAGGAGGAGGAATCTGTTCACATGCCAAGAAGAGTATGATCGGACGCTTTATAACAGGTTTTGCATTTGGCCACTCGCAATACGCTCAATTTCCCCATGGCCAAGTCGCAATTCTTGTTTATCATCAACGAAGAGTGCCATAACCAATGAGTGAACTCAAGCGAGACCATATTATTGCCAAGCCGTCCCTTTTCGTCTCATTTGATGCAAACCGTTTCGACAAAACCCTCATGATCTGCATAGTCGCCCTAGATCCATTTTCCCCATAGCTCAACCCCCTAAATACTTCTTTTAAAATCTCAAAGTGTTCTTTCTAATTCGCAAGATTGCCGTCCCAATCTTTGAGGCCACTCGGTACGGGTGAGGCTCACAAAGTTGAGTCGGATTGAGTCCGATTGTGTCGTGCGAGATAGGGAGTTGATCTATTGAAGGAAACAGATGGGGAGGCCGGC
>DOFS01000079.1:1494-29605 GCA_003523945.1 Nitrospiraceae bacterium
TGTTTCTGTATCCATTTGGATAAATGGGTGTATCCAAACAGATATCAAAGTCTCATCATCTTCATCGTTAATGTCCATAATTCCCAACATTTTTCTTTGCAACATTTCTCAAAAATGACCAATTCCTCCAAAGAGTTATTGCCTGACAGAGTTACGGCGCGCGGTTCATGGTACATAGCTTGCTAGTTCATTCATCCACACGCCATTTTTCAGGTTTCTTTGTTTTACAAACGTTCCCAGACATGATCGGATGCCTTAATGACTTCCTCTGCGCTACCCTCCTCTTCCTCCATTCTCGTCGTGGACGATGAACAAGATATTGTCCTGACGTTACGAGATCTCCTTGAGGCCGACGGACATCAAATTGATGTAGCCTCAACTGGGGGCACCGCCCTGGATTCCGTAAAACATCATCCGCATAGTGTGGTGATATTGGACGTCTGCCTTCCTGACATGGATGGTTTGCTCGTTCTGGAGAAGATGACAAAAGCAGTGCCTGGACTCCCCATCATTATTCTGTCGGGTTATACAACGCTAGATACAGTGACCGGCCCGCTTGAAGAGCAAGGCGCATTTGCCTATCTGCATAAACCCATTAATCGCTCAGAAATTAGGACTACGGTTCGGCAAGCGATCAAGGCTTATGCCCTGGCCCAAAAAATGGAACGAGCCCGTCACGCCCTTTTTGAAAGCGAAATCCGTTTTCAAGCCGTCTTTCAGGCAGCCATTGATGCCATTGTGTTAGCCGATCACTCCGGCCGCATCATGTCGTGGAATAAGGCTGCTGAATCGATGTTCGAATATACTGCCGATGAGATGTTTGGAAAACCACTCACACTCATCATGCCCACTCGGTATCGGGATGCGCATACCAAAGGTATGAAACGATTGCAGGAAACAGGCGAATCTCACGTCATCGGAAAAACGGTCACACTCCATGGATTAAGGAAAAGCGGGGAGGAATTCCCCATTGAACTTTCTCTGAATTCCTGGACGACCGGGACGCATACGTCCTATTCCGGATTTATTCGAGACATCTCCCTACGAAAATCCAAAGGGGAAAGTGCCGTGCAGCATCAAAAAAACTAAGGCCTCTATCCTGAGTCCTCTGTCCTCTGATTCGGTAAAGAAATTAGGCTGGGGATTGGTAGAATAATCGGGAAGGAGGGGCGCTCACGCACCCCGTCCTCCCACACCACCGGACGTACTTATCGTATACGGCGGTTTCCTGAGGATTGTAGGAACACAAACCGGTCCGTGAGACTGTACAAGCCCTGGGCTCTGACCCATGCCAGATCCATCTCCTCCTTCACGGCAAGATGTTGTGAGGCTCTCCACCAGCGTTGGCATGGTCAGGCCCCCGACCACGCCTGCTGCACGGGGACACCCAGGCTCTACAGATAACAGGCGACTGTATACGATCGCTTCTTCCGCTTGAGCACATAACAGCGGAGCCGCCGCCGGATCCATTGGTCCAGCGATCGAAAGACCAAGATTTTATACTTCTCATATCGGAAGTACGTCACCCAGCCCGGCAGGCTCTCCTGAAGGTCGTAGATCACCCGTTTTAAACTCACCCCCCGCATTCTTCCTGTCATCTGCCGGATCCTCGACTTCACTCGCGCCAGACTCTGAGAAGCCACGGCCAGCGTCTTGTCTTCCCGCAGGCGATAACCCAGGAAGAAGTAACGGCGAGAGCGACCCCCCTTGCGGGGTCCCCTCGTACCGTTCAATGCAAATCCGGTGGCGTAAGACTCCGACCTGAAGAAATCGCGGACGAGGCCCAGCAGACGCTTTTCCCGCACATGCTGGGCGAGCCGAGCCATCAGCAGATCGTGGTTTACTCGATCAAAGAATTGCTCAAGATCCACATCCACCACAATCCCATACCCCTCCGCGACATACTGGGCCGCTTGGTGGAGTGCATGATGCGCACGCCGCTTGGGCCGGAACCCGTAGCTGGACTCCGAGAATGTTGGATCCAGCCAGGGGTCCAACACCTGGAGGATGGCTTGTTGCACGAGACGATCCACGACCGTGGGGATTCCCAATTGTCGGACCCCAACACCGGGTTTGGGGATGGCGACCCCTCGCACTGGGGCCAGCCGATAGCTCTCGTCTCTCAGCGAGGCGGCCAGCAAGATCTGGTTGGCCGCAAGCCAGTCCTGGAGCGCCTCAACCGGCATCCCGTCGACACCCGGTGCGCCACCATTCGCCCGCACGCGCTTGTACGCGTGGCGCAAATTGACGGCACTGCTCACCTGCTCTAGCAGCGTCCTGCAGGTCGGGTGCTGCCCTCGCCGCGAGGGTCGTTAGTCGGGAAGCACCTCGACCCTCCGAGAGATCCTCCGGGGTAAGATGAAGCTCTTTCCTGAGGCCACGCCGGATCTACCGCCGCACTGTACTGGTCGATTATCGGGTATCAGTTCCTTGTCGGGTTCCCCGGCACGCAGCGGCCTCCTATCCGATTTCTGTTCGTCGTCGCCTGGCTTGGTCATCGGCTCACATCAGATCCGAGATCACTCTGGGCACCCTGGCCTAGACTTGCGGTTCCGATCTCCACGGCCCGCAGAGGACTTTCACCTCCTAGATACCCACCATGCCCGGCGCACAGGTAACCCCGAAGCAAGCTGATGGGATATTTATAGGAATATCAATCGGAAACTCTCAAAGGGAATAGCAGTTCACCTAAGGGAATCTCCTGCAAGTTACCCAAATGATGCCCGGAGGCTAAATCGCTGGTTATTTTAAAGGAACCCTAGGTATGCACTTCTTATTTGAATTTGGAAGAAGGCAATCTCGGCGACTCTCAACAGAACAGGGAAAAGATTGAAAGTGAGGAAGCCCACAGGTGACTTCGCTAGAATGGAGGGCAAATAAGTTTAGGTTAGCCTTCAGGACCTGACATTATTGTCACAATTGGAATTCCGCAATCAAAGCCCAAGCTTTTCTTGCACGAATTTGTTACGAAAAATGCCGGCAGGATCGGCAGTGCGACAAACCTTTTTAAATACTTCTAACCCTGGATAAAGAGAAAGGATTTCTTTTTCTTTGAGCGGACAAAGTTTTCCCCAGTGCGGTCGCGCTCCGAACAGGGCGGCCATGCTGCGGGCAAGAAAGCCTGCAAAAGCATAGAAGGAATCAAATTGGGTATCGAATGTCATAAAGCTGATACCATACCACGCCTCAGTCGTTCCACTGGACATGGAGATCAGTGTGTCGTCCGGGAGTACTCGCCGAAAAAGTATGGGATAATGATGAGTATAGGTCCCAGCCAAGCTAAATATTTCTTCATACATTCCAACTCGGTTGAGCATCGCATCTACCTCATGGCTAACCTCTTTTTGCAAGCCACCAAACACCGGGAGAATCTCCCTCAGGAACTCCGTGGTTTGGCACACCATCGTTGCCGGAACAAAAACCTCGATCTCCATATGGCAGAAGGGCTGGTGGTTCATAACAGAAATCTTTTCGACGTTGTCAACCACAACTCCTCCTCGTACCACAAACAGGAAAAACAGATGACGATAGAATCCCCTAATTAACCTTGGACTACATTTCAATCTGACCATGAATTTCACTATGGAGTTAAAGCCGATTTCGATTACCATCAGACGGTACATTTGGTAGAGAGTTGCATGCCAGCTTCTCCCTTTGCCACTTGATGGATGTCGGCGGCGCTGTGCGACATAGTCCCAACGCCAAGGAACAAGAAAAAACGGAGTAAAAGGATAATCCTGTTCGATTGCCAGAATATCCTCGATATGTATATATCGTGCGACACTCTCTTCTATGAGATATCTGGCCACGCAAGCTATCTGAAGTGAGAGGACGATGCCCAGACAGCCGAGATGACAACGCGCCGCCTGCAACCCTACACCTTCTTCCCAAACCCGAATTTCAGCCTTTCCACTCTCCGGGTTCCACTGAACCATTCGAACTTTGTTGACATAGTGTGACAAACTGGATCTCCCTACTCCATGGGTTCCGGTGGCGACGGCCCCTGCTAAGGTCTGATGTGTGATTACCGGTAATGTAGGGAGTGTTGCATTCGCCTGTATCTGCAAATAGTGCAATAGTCGCTCAATCCGGCATCCCGCGCCTACCGTTGCCCAGATTTTACCTTTGGATCTCGTATCAATTTCGATTTTGTCGAAATGCTTCATGTCCACGATTACATCAGGACATTCCACCACTCTGCTCCATGAATGGCGAGCACCAACGACCCGAATCTTCTCCGCGGCGTGATGTTCGACAATTTCAATGACTTCCAATTCATTTAAGGGCGCATAAAAATATCGAGGGGAAAAAGACAGATTTCCGCAATAGTTGCTAACGTTCTTTGCTCCCTTTTTAAATCCAGTCATAACTAGCACCGAAAGGATATGAGTCACAGAATTCCTGGCTCATGTTTGATAGAAAATACAAAATGAATGTCAGGGCTGAATGAGCAGCTGAAACTTAAAGACGAAGTGCCTACTTCCACTTAGTTGAAAATGAGAAACATCACTTAGCCAAACTTCAGATACAACCACTGAAGCAGGGACTATTTCGCCCTCTTGTAATTAGTTCTATAGCTTTACGTTTCGTACCAGTACATTGACAGAAAATGCGAAAAAGCACACCATAGAAGGCCCTAAAATATCAGAGTCTACTGCATAAAATTGAATAAGTAATTTCTATGTCTACGGACAAACCTCTAAATAGGATTGCGGGCTTCGTCCCTGGAGGTCTTGTGGCACGCACAACTGGGGCGGGTACGGAAAGCCCGGAGGCTATGTGGTTTCCCGGTGCGGCCCTATTTGCGGACATCTCAGGATATACTCCATTTGCAGAGCATATATGCAATCAAAGTGCCGATGGGCCGGAGTTACTTTCCAGGGTTTTGGATCAGGCCTTTTCCAATTATATTGATTGTATCCAAGAAACCGGTGGAGAAGTGGCCTGTTTTGCTGGGGACGCACTAATCGCCTACTGGCCAGCTGAGGATAAAAATCTCGGCCTTGCACTGAGCATGGCTCATTATTGTGCCCAGAGGCTCCACGCGACATCATTGATCGAACAACCAGACCAATCATTAGAAAAACCCAGATTACACATCGGCCTAGCAGCAGGGAACCTCTGGGTAGCCCGACTAGGAGGATTCGATGGCCACTGGCTGCTCCTCCTTGCGGGCCAACCCGTACGAGATGCCAGCCGGATTGCAGTGAGTGCCCGAACGGGTGAAACACGACTCACCCCTGAAGCACAACTTTTGATGGGCACATCCGTTTCAACGGACTCCCCGATATTCGATCGCACCTGGCAACGGAAAGAACAGGTTGCGGATTCCTTCTTAAGACAATGCACCACTAGCGGAAACCCTGGAATTGATCTTAACCGGCTTATCCCACGTGTTATTCGAGAGTGGGGGGAAAGGGGTTATTCAAAATGGATTTCGCAAATTCGCAATATTTCAGTTCTTTTTATCCGGATAGAGGGATTGGACGAGAACTCTCCCGATGCACTCGACTGTCATCAAACGGCCATAATGACATTGTTAAGGGCGCTGAGGCCCTATTCTGGGTCAGGCGGGACACTTCTGTTGGACGACAAGGGGCTTATCTTCAATCTGTGTCTAGGGCTCCCGCACGACTCACATGCCGATGACCCTGTGCGTGCGATTAGGGCAGGCATTGGGATTGAGTCAGAATTGCGCCGTCTGGGCCTTCGTTGTGCAGCGGGAGTAGCAACAGGCAAGGGCATTTGTACATCGCTTGGTGGCCCAGACCGTCAACAATACGTCGCCGTCGGTCGGTTCATGCATCTTGCGGCCCGTCTGATGGAGAAGGCCGGTCAGGGTTTGCTCTGTACAAAGGAAACGGCAGCTTTGGCGGGTGAGGTTATCAATTTAATACCTGCTACCCCTCTCCAACTCAAGGGCGTTTGTGAGCCAATTGAACCGTTTAGCCCTCAAAAGAACGGGCGACATTCAGTCACACAAGAAGAGCTGGTCGGCCGTACTCACGAAACCGATCGAGTGATCAAACATTTATCAGCTTTTGAGGAGGGTCATGGGTCCATCCTCTGGATTACCGGAGACGCCGGAATCGGTAAGTCCGCGCTGGTTCGTTATTTGATACAAGTCGCAAAATCACGCAATCTCTCTTGTCTCTGTGGAGGTGCAGGATCAGTCGAGAATGACGTTTCTTTCCTGGCTTGGCGTCCGATTTTCGAACAACTGCTCAAGCCATTTAACCTCAAATGGACTGGGCTGTCCTCATTGGCATCCCTACCGGACCTCTTGGGGGACTCGCCAGAGAAGCAGCTAGTGCCTCTAGTAAACGCGGTGTTGCCCGGTCTCGTTGAAGAAACATCCCTAACCCGTAGTCTTTCAGGAAGGGCTCGCGTCGATGCAACAATCAGTGTTCTCAGTAGGCTCATTCGTCAGTGCGCAGAGACTCCATTCGTGCTCATACTTGAAGACGGCCACTGGATGGACTCGGCATCATGGCGTCTGGTGGAACAAGTCGCCCGAGACTTTACCGATATGCTTCTTATCATCACTTCCCGGCTCCATGCGGAGGAGAATGCCCCCCGTGCCCTATGTAAATTGGAGCATTTCTCCGACCTCACCCTTACCCCCCTTGATCGTGAAGCTGTCGGAAGATTAGTTGCCAATCTCCTTAAAGACACCCAAGTGGATCCAGAAATCGTTGACGAGATTACACGACGTTCGCAAGGTAATTCACTATTCGCTCGCGAATATACTTTGTTGCTGGCATCGACTAACCGTATGGTTCGCTGTGGAGGAAAATGGCGTCTCAACAAATCAATTCCCCCCGGATCCTATGAAACTCTGCCAGCAACCGTTGAGAGTATGATTACAAGCCGGCTCGATACCTTGTCGCCCGACGAGTTAATAGCCATGAGGGCGGCATGCGTCGTCGGTGATCGATTTCAGGAAGGGTTGATCCAGCTAGTGCACCCAGAAAAACCTCGGGGGATTGAGCTTACCCGGGTACTGGGAGCGCTAGTCCGACAACAGCTATTGGTTGAAGTAGAAGGTGATGAAAAAACCTACGAATTCCGGCATGCGCTTATACGAGAGGGTACATACGGGCAGCTGACTTCCTCACAAAAAAAGGAGCTTCACCACGAAACTGCGCGTGCGTTCGAGTTTCTTCATAGTAGTCGCCTGGCCCCCTACTTTGCGATATTGGCCCATCATTGGTCAAAAGCCGGAGAACAAAATTTGACCGTTCGATATTCGGATTTGGCGGCTTCACAAGCCCTTTCCTCTGGAGCCTATCAGGAAGCCCATCGATTGTTGGGGTTGTGCCTTGACCTCACTGAAACCAACGCACAAGTCCCTGTTAAGAGAGAGAAATTGATTCGTTGGCACCGCCAACTCGCAGATGCACATCTCGGTTTGGGTAATGTCGAGGAACGCGGAGCTGAAGCCAGGCGGTTACTAATACTTGCCAACAGGACGCGACCTCATAGCCGTGCAGGCCTCCTTGCCCACGCTACACTCCTTGCAATCCGCTGTTACTGGCAAAATTCACCCACCCATCAGGGTCATGCTAAGCTTGATGAAGTCTATCCGATAGCACACGAACTGGCAGAGGCCTATAAACACAGCTGCGCAGTGTGTTTCTTCTCCAACGATCCCATTGGCATGATGTATGACAGTCTGAGTGCGGTGGAGCAAGCCAAAATGGAACCGCCTTCTACTATTCTTGCCAATAGCTACGCCGACCTCGGAGGCATTCTAGGCTTGGCCGGGTTGAGACGGATCGGTGAAAAAATGTTTGATGCCGCAATTGAGGTCGCAAAAGAAACTGGCGAGTCAACAGCTGGTGTATACCCCCATATGGTCAGGTGCCTGTATGCTGTCGGTTTAGGAAAATGGGAAGTCGCCAAACGTAGCGCAGCGATTTGCCAGGATCTTTGCGAATTGATGCACGATCACATCAACTGGGCCAACGCGGAAACTGTGCGTTTCTGGTTGAACCATTATCAGGCACAACCGAACGCCGCATGGGAAGCCGCACAAGGGTTGTACGAGCGTGCCAAGAACACCGGAAATCGTCAGCACCAGGCATGGTCACTCCGGTTACTGGCGCTTGGCGATCTGCAACGAAATCAACCGGCTCACGCAGCAAGGCAACTTGAAGACGCACTCGAATGTCTTGGCGAAACAACAGCCCTTAATGAAAGAATTCCAACCATTGGAGCCCTTGCGCTTACGAAACTCAGAATGGGGGATGTAAAGTCGGCCCGTTTGATAGCACAGGAAGGACTCGCACTGGCGGCCAAAGTCGGGCGACCTCTGGGTCACGCATCATTGGAGGGCTATTCAGCCCTCACGGAGGTAGTGATCGAGGCTTGTCGTAACGACGCAAGTTCAGCAGGTTGGCAACGCGAGGCAGGTCGCTGTCTCTCATGCCTACGACGTTACCGTACAGTTTTTCCAATCGGCGAGCCGCGCTATCGCTTTTGGCAGGGACATTATCGTCTCTTGAATGGAAATCAATGGGCAGCACGAAGAAGCTTTCGCCGAGGGGAAGTCGCCGCCCATCTCTTGGGCATGCCCTGGGATGAAGCTCGGTGCACAGAGGCCTTGGCACAGATCTTAGACTGAAGGTTTTGGTTCCATTACCCCTTCCCTAAATCTTGGGTAACCCTTTCCCAATCTCGGGGAACACATCCTTGTAAGCATTTTTCCCCCACAACAAATCTTGATGACCGTAGTTGGGGAAGATTACTTTTCTGCATTTCCTCTGATTCCCAGGATTTCCCTGCATAAGCCATTCGTACATGCGATCAATACTTTCGCGATGCCAAAGACGGTTCAAACTGCTTCCGATGAGAGTAATCTGATCGAAACTATCCTTATCCGTAAATCTTTTGCGAGCCGCGATATTGATAAGTTGATTGGCCACGGCCCTCTGTCTGTGAACATATGTTCCGGCCCAACCCCGCCGGATGTTCTGTGCACCGTGTAAGTACATGTTGATGGGAATGGCGCCAAATTGATTGAGCAATTCCGGTGGAATCGTTTCTCCTAAACCCCTGAAGGTCCCGATAATATTACCCTTGACTGCCAGGCTTTCTCCTTTTGTAAAATCTCCTTCGACCTTTGTCAGCACCAGTTTGCCAGCCGCATTTTGGGTATCCCAAGCCCCTGATTCCAGAGGGCGAGAATATGCCAAAATGCCTTTCGCCTTTGATCCAGTTATTTTTATTTCATCCCCTACGGACGGGTTATGTTTTCCCGAATCAAAGGACATTTCCCAGCCGGGGTGGTGTATCTCGGAAACCAAATTTTTCTCCGCATATGGCATTCCATACATAAAACTGAGTCGATTACACATATCCAGAGCTTGCCGCATCTTTTCAGTCGGATCATCTCCCCGAGCATTATTCGGTTCAACGTCATCGTGAGGTTTTAACCGTCCAGACCACCCATCGTAGAGCGCCTGGATTGTAGTAGGCCAGTTATATTCATTTTTAAGAACCCTTGGGTCTACAAACGACACCGACTCAGAGGCAATGAGGGCTTCAAGGAGGCGTTCCTCAGCCTTCAGCCTTGAATCCACGGGTGTTTCATAGAAAAGACCCAGAGTCATGAGCACCACATGGCTAAGTCCATGTTGTTTTTTGGATACATGACCCTGGACAATCGCTTGAGCAAGAGTCCCAGCGCCCATACACCAACCAACTGCACCAATTGGCTTATCGTCGCCTGGAAATTGTTTGTCACGTAGGCGACGAATTTCTTCAAGAGCTTTAGGAATGTCGTACTTAGCCACATTGTCAAAGTTATATATTTCTCCTTCTCGGAAAGCCATGAGTTCCCCTCTTTGGTTGCTTTCCTTAAGGGTAATGTTCTTGCTGCCCCGCCAATCAAGAAGCCACGGTTCATAGCCTTGCGTATGCAGCCAATCCGCTAAGCTCCGTGGCTCAGTGCCATGTGGCTTTGGAATCATAAAAGTTTCGTGTCCGGCGCTTGCACCATGAAGGAGAAGCACCGGCACACCTGGCGCATGATGATCCTCCGCTTTCCACCGGTGTAAAACAAGCTCGACGCTATCCTGGGTTAAAAAAGGGTGCCATTCCATATTGGTGAAATCAGCCATGAGTATGTTTAAGAAAATTTTTGCCAGCCTCAATACCTCGAGCGAGTTCCGGCAAATACACCTTGACAAGATTTCCGAAGAAATACTTGCCAAAGGCAGCTAGCGCCCATTTTTTTCGAGCTGGATCGTCAGTGTTGGTGATCTTAAAAGACTTTACTTGTTGGTTCAAAAATTTAGCGGCCGGGATTCGCAAAAGTCCTCGCTTTTCGAGTGCTTCCTCGTTATCGTCCTTAACCTTAAAGTAATCAAAGTAGAGGGTAGCGGTGTCCTTCCAAACGTCGAATCCTGGATCGTCTCTTACAATTTTAAAAGCGCGTATCCGATAGGATGTGTCTTCTTGTTGGAAGTCCAGCAGATAATAAAAATAACGAGTATGTGAGTTGGGGCCGGCAGGAAGAAACATTTGAAGATACCCGGTCACCTCCTCCAATGCTGAGAATTCTGTCATCGTTAGCGTTCCGCTGATAGAGATCTTCCCAACATGATCAGCATCGCTTTCCGCAAGAAATTGTGCCAAATTTGTGATTTTCGCGGTCAAATTGGTCTTAATTGTATGACCATCGACGACTCCCCTGGCCTCGGCATCTTCAAAATAACCAATAGTTTTCTGGAAGTTTGTAAGATCATCCCAATCAATTTTCTTGTCATCAATTGAGTAAAACCCTTCCATCGTTTCTTCAAAACTGAGACCAAGTGGGGAAACATTTGATGCGTGCTCTTGGCCAGAGTTTTTCTTTTCAATCTCCCCAATTGGATCAAGGACATGTTGATTCTTTTTCGCCCATGCACTCGCGTCTCCCTTTTGTCCAGCCTCCCAATTCTCTAAACCGGCAAATCTCTTCTCCTTGCTGCCTAAGCCCTGGATGAATCGCTCGATTTTGTATTCTGCAATCGCGGCGATGGTCGCGGATGGATTTACGCCCACTGGCGTTGGAAACGCGGCAGCATCCATCACGTAGAGACCCGGACACTCAAAAACTTGTCCACATGGTTCGGTTACGCCCCGGGCAAGGCCTGCAGCAGAACCAACCGTCGGGACCATTGGACAGCCGCCTTGGCTATGGACAGTCACCCGGCGGTTTAAGAAGGGCCAGGCCGGGTCGGTCCTCAACTCCCCCTTCCACCCATTTGAAGCGATTTCACGCAGGACCTTCTCTTGGGTCTGCCAAGAGTTCGGCAAGTGGGGTTTAGGCAGATGTGCTTTCAGTTTGGAATTCTTTTCTTCAATGAACAAATTGCCGGGAAACAAGTCACGCCCCATTGTCAGAAGCATGGCGGTGCGCCCATCACCCGTTCGATAATCCAGTGCCCAGGACAACAAGTGAGGCAACAAGTCGATAAGGTTATCGAGATTTTGGGGTAACTTATCCAAGAGGAACTTGGAAATATTGCGTGTCAGATCTACCTCACTGCCCCACATCAGCTGAATGCCTTGTCTAACCAAACCCCTAACGATCATGCGAAGATCACTTTCTTTGATCTCTCCAACTTCAAGCCCCTTTCCGATTTCACCCAGATCGATCTGTTTGATAAGAGGCTCGATTGCTTGATCGAGCCACATACTCACAAGTGGTTCCGCAGCGAATGCAAGGGAATCCTGTAATTGTTCAAAATCATTCTGAACTGCTGTTCTGAGCCATTCCGGAAGCATATTCCAAATGCTCAGCTTGAGAACCTCACTATGCAATTTTCGGGCTAATATCCCATGATACTGATTGAAGGTTCGACCAAGGATCCCTGTGCTTGGCATCGCTCCAATTGGAAGGCCCGTCAAGGCTCCAACCATCGCGCGTCTGGGAAGCTGGGCTGGGGAGTGTACATAACTTTTCCCCTCATTCTCGTAGCGTGTTGGATCAGCCTCTGACTCTGAGGATGTTGGATCAGTTTCTGAAAACCGATTTCGCCCAAGCCACAACGGACTGCGAAAGATTCCGAGGAGAGGCTCGAGGTCGGTCGGGAACCCACCCTCCTCGACAAGAAACCAGTCCCTAAGTTTGTCCGCCGAGCAATTAATCCTCCCTATTCTTTTGTCCTTTTCCTTAATTTTAAAAAATTCATCCTCCTTAAAAACCCCGCGAACCTGGTTCAACATCAGCACACCATCCGCATCCTGGGTTTTCCAGGTACCCAAACTCAGGATAGGTGGATAAGCCACTAACCCACTTGCTCCTGATTCTTCGCCTATAATAGTGTCCGAGACCTCCGGCTTGTACTCCCCTTCATAAAAATACACAGAGGGCTGTCTTACATCGTAGGAATGTTTTTCTTCACAAAGTAGCGCAGAAGTGATCGTGGGCCCATAATCAGCTTCATGTGTTTCATCGCAATTAAAAACCATGGCGAATGAGTCGGCGTTTGGGTGATAGCGAGTTCCAAGTGAGGATTTAATATTATCAGGGAGGTTGAGGTTTTCCTTATTTCTCATTATCAGTTCGGTGGTATTCACCGCTCCCGCACAGAGGAAAACATACCGAGCCGTGACATTCTCATCACGTGTTTTAGTCAAGTGGTTGTAATATTTGACGCTATAAATTCCATTTTTGGCACATGCTAGGTGTTCGACTTCTGCGAGTGTCCGGATATCAGCAAGCGCTGAATCTTCGACGATCGCAAGATAGTTGAGATCAAGAGTGTTTTTCGCTTGGGCTCCGCAGCCCTGCCAGCATTGGCCTCGCAAATCACAGCATTTCTGTTCGCGGTCGAATTTGTTCAGGCCATTTTTAGAGAAGTTAATGGCTAAGGGAGGCTTAAACCAGTGCCCCTCACGCCCAATGGCGGCAGCACCGCGATGAAGTTGAATGGTCTTGTCTAGGTCTTGAGGAATCGGGTTGACATCCAGCATGTAGGCCGCAAGGTCGTAATAGGGATCGAGCCTATCGGGCCCACGCCTGTAACACGCTGGCCAATGGCGATCGAATACCTCTTTGGGTGCTCTGAGATGAACATTGGCATAAATGAGAGATCCACCACCATAGCCAGCGGCCTGCCCCACCACGACCTGACCCAGGTCGCGAATATCCCACAGACCCTGGCCCACATTCCAAAACCACCGGGAAATATCTGGTGGTGGATCATAGCTATTGAGGTCCCTTTTTACCTCATCTGTTGTTAATGATGCTGTCGGGTAGACGGGAAAATCATCCGGCCCATATCGCCGGCCCCGCTCGAGAACACAAATTCTTAAACCCGCCTCCACTAAACGGCAGGCCGTCACCGCACCCGCAAAACCGGTGCCTACCACTATGGCATCAAAATCTGGCTTGGTTTGACTAGAATTGTCAGACATGGTCACGCTCAACAAATCTAATCCTTCCAGACATTGCCGGACTGTCTCTTGGGAGACCTCCCTGGTTGACTGGCTCGGATTCGGTCAATGGGCGAATGACCTTCCATTCTATTTCTGGGTTCCATTCCTTTATTGAAGTATCAACATCTCTCTTCGGCCGATATTCGACCGTTACATGCATGCAGGCATTGGCCCCACCGTAAAACCGATCTAGACGTGATTTGTATGGAATTTCTTCGCCCCCATCCTGGGTCTTAAACGTACGTTCGGCAAGATTTTCAAATTGCTCTTGGCGGGCGAGTTGGAGCTGATGAAAAGGCCCTCCAGCAAGTTCATGTAAGTTCGAGCATTCATAGTTTCTGCCTTTGCCGATCTGCATTGTTGCATAATAGGAGCAGTGCATATCTCCGACGAGAAACACAAGCCGTTTGATCCTTTTTGCATAGACAAACTCAATAATCTTCTCTCGCTGCTCCCTGTATGATGGGCTCGACCATTTATCGTCGTTTTCCCCTAACTTACGGTTCTGCGACAATTTGGATTGTGCCTTGGGGCTGGAGGTACCTTCGTTTTCAGCTTCAGATTGAGTGGCGTTCCTACCCGAACGGGGACGAACTTCGGCGACAAATGGGACGCTGGATACGACAAATTTGAGATCTTCTTTATGAGCCTCCAACCAGTCGAGAAAGCAAATCATCTGGTCATCCTCAATCATCTGTTCCCTTCTCACATATCGTTCAGTGCGGGTATTAAGGACAAAATAATGCACTGCTCCATAATAAAATGTGTAGTACAAAGAATGAGAACCGAATCCGCCTGGGTGGCGAGCGTGCACATACTCTCTATATGCCTGTTCCGCGGGTTTAAGGTAATGTTCCGGCTTGAGGTTTTGGAGGGGTGCATCGCCATCCTTGGCAAATTGATCGTAGATCTCGTGATCATCGAGTGTCATATAGTGGGGATACTGGGCCAAGAAGTATTGAAGCGATTCATCCTCCGACCAGGCTTCCCGGTAGGTTCGACGATATGCTTCGAGTTCAGGCCGTCGTTCTCGATAGGGGAAATCGAAATATATTTGATCGCCGGCATGAAGGACAAACGCCGGCTTCTGATAGTCGAAAGGAAACTTGACTGCCAACGATTTGGACTTTCCGATCACTTTCTCTTTAACTTTCATGACTTCGCCACGTCGAAAAGTTCCTTCGAGTTGAATTAGTGTAAGACTCCCCGCCGCAGTCTTATCCAACCAGGAACCTGAATGTTTGTTCGCAGGATCAGCTAAAACGCCTGCGGCCCCTGATTCACTGCCGGTAATAATATCACTGACAGACGGTTCCTTTTCCCCGCATTGAAAACCAATAGACCACTTCTCGACCACCTCTTCCGCTTGAGAGGTGGATCTCGCAATGATCTTATCTTCGACTTTCAGGTCTTCACCAGCCTGAAATTTCCCTCGGACGTGAGTCAGATAGAACCCTCCTTTCGCATCTCCAGGTCCATTATTTCCAGACTTCCAACTGCCCGTCTCCAAAATCGGCGAAAAGGTCAGGACGCCAGTCGCCCGGGAATCATGCCC
Organism: Nitrospiraceae bacterium; assembly: GCA_003523945.1. GTDB lineage: Bacteria > Nitrospirota > Nitrospiria > Nitrospirales > UBA8639 > Nitrospira_E. The sequence continues at coordinate 16,481 of DOFS01000079.1, forward strand.
TGTAATGGTGCGTCCGATTAACGGTTCATTTTTCCCAGAGTCAAAATCAATTTTCCAGAGGTGAAACAACGAACAGAGTTTCAGGAAAGGACTCTTCAGCATTGGTTTCCCCGGCTGTTTTCCTTTCGTCGCCATGGCAACAAACCCTACCCCATAGGTGATGCCTATTTTGCTTAAGCAGCGAAAAGTACCAGGAAAACGCTTGAGGAAGAATGTCCACCATCTCCCTTTCGGGAAATCCATATCCCATTTGTCTATTGGGCGTTTGAGGGATCGCGTCATCGCAGTTCGCCCGACAAGGCCTAATAACAGTGCCAGAAAGCTGTTAATGGTAAAAATCGAAAGATTGCAGCTTCCAAGCAGAAAACTGAATGGACGGGGTTGGCCTTGTTGGAGATCAGGAAATGTTCGAAACCCACCTTGGACTTGGAAGGTTGCCCCGCTGGTACCTAATCCTCCTCGAGTTGAGGCGAAACAAACCCTGACCGTGTAATGGGTATCGGCGGTCAAACCCTCGAATGAAACTACTGCCGTGTAGTCGTTGTCCGGAACAAGGTCTATGGAGTGGGACTGAGTTTTTTCCTTATTTTCACCAGTATGAATGCTGATTTTCGCGACACAGGAATGATTCCCGCCGCGAATCCAGATCCGTACAGATTTTTCCGTTGTGTGTCCGATGATGAGATTAGCCATAGAGTCTGCTTATTTTGATGAACTCTTCGCTGGAACCTCTATTATCTTAGGACATTTTGCCAATGTTTATGTTTCTTCAAAGTTCCTAACATTAACAATCTAAAAATTTAGACGAAGGTTTAAGGCACCCACGTACAGGTTGTTTTCCCAGTTGCCATTTACCCGTTGAAGAGGATCGTTGGTACTCCGTATTTTTCGTGTCTCGAAAAATACGGTTTGGAAGGCTAAATCCACGGCGATGGCCTTTACCCAATTCCCTCCGCAGGGAAACAAGGTGAAGAAACGCCCATTTTTTCGGCAAATGAATCCTGCGCCAAAGGAGAGGGTATTGGAATCTGCATCAGGCACGGAAGGTGAAAAGGTTTTTTTGGGAACAGGAGTTTCTGAATGCGAGAACCCACCTCGAATGGCAATATCCCAATCAGGTAGATCAGAGGGACTAATCCATTTGTATTCGGTTCCGAAAACCACGATGACAGCCGAATCATAATTTCGCTCGGAAGGAATAGTGACCCTTGCTCCGGGCAATGAGGCGATGCTATCCAACTCGAGATCAAGATTTTTAAAAGAAGTCCAATCCACATAGTCGACATCAACTTCAACCTTCCATTCCTTTTTGTTATCTCGTATGGGCCATAGAGCGATTCCACCGGAAAAGATTTGCGGGAGATTTAGTTCCGTTGAAGCATCAGCAAATTCAGCCCCGTCAACAAGAAGCTTTCCTTTCAGGTTGAGACTCACCTGATTTCGATATACAAAGGCTAAATTGAGACGGGGTTTCAAATCAGGATTCCGCCAAGGCGTGAGCATCAGACTTATGTTAAATCCTACCGCCGTATCAGTTCCGTTTGCCTCGAGTTTCGCCCCAGGAGTAATTCCTAGGCCATTTAAAGGTGGGAATGCCCATTCAGGGCCGGCGGTCAGTTTTTGCTCAGCCTGAGTTTCACCAAGAATGGAAAAGGTGTAGATGTCCAAGCCCGCTCCCAGGGACAGATACTGGTTCACTTTGTAGGCTATCGTGGGCTTTATATCTATCAGAGGAAGTGCGGCAAAGGAGTTTAATTGTCCTAATTGGCTGGATTCAGAATATTTGACCTGAATTCCATATGGTGACGTTAAGCCAATCCCGAGGCTTAAATCGCCAAAAGCTTCAAAACCTAAGTCCTTTAAATTCGCGGTGAGAAAGAAATTACTCGGCGGTGGGTTGGCAACCGTTCCATCTATTCCCCCGTTAACATTTGTCCCAGAAACGCTCTTAAAGTCAACATGGCTTGAGATGAGATTGGTGCCTATCGAAACTTGAACCCGTTCCAACCCAGTCATACCAGCTGGGTTGTAATGAATGGCTGATGGATCATCTGCCTGCGCGGCAAAGGCTGAACCCTGCCCGGTTGCTGAGGCACTTTGATCTTGTATCCGAAAAGCCTCACCATAAGCCGTATCGGTTATGACTAGAAAACATGCCATTACTAGTATGACCAAACAGACTGGATAAGGAACAGTTGTCGAGGGAAATTCAGTGCGTATCATGGCATTTAGATAGTAAAATCTTCGTCACAGATTGCTCCTGCTTTGATCAGGAATGACGAGTCCGTTGGTATGCCACGGACTATTCCAATTAATTAATTGCACAAGTATGAAATAATTGGTGAATAACATCAAACTAGTATTCAACATTTTTCTCGCTCTCAAAATTTGATTACCTTTTCAAGGTGGCGGTGAAAATATCCTTGCCGAACGATTCCCGGTCTCTTCTATATTAGATTTTAGATTGCTCGGCATCGCACTCCTTTGTCAGGACATAATGTCAAAAATCATACTTGGATAAATAACCATCCAATTGGCAGCCTAAACTTTATTATTAATTTTCCTCAAAGAAGAATCACCCCAAATTTTACTGCGGTCAACTTGATTAATATGCTTATTATTGGATTGGAGTTACTTAAAATAGGCGGAGAGAAGGGGGGTTAGACACTTAGAATACCCTCCATCATCCAACTCCCGACTCCTCTCCCAAAATCATGAGAGGCAATCACATCCACGATGATCCGGATTCCTTTAATAAGGATTGCCCAGTTTATTTAAATTCCCTACAATTGGAGCCTGTCGTTACCCATAATTTGCAAATAATAAGTTAAAAAAAGTGGGGCATATATGGGGCAGATTTAATGGGTTGTTACATTGCGCTTCTGCTTGGCGTCATACCCAATCCAGTCGAAATTTTTTGCAACAATAACTCCTCATCTTCTGAAACATGGCCATCCGCCTCAGATATTGCACGCAAGTATTTAATGAATGCCTCTTTATCTTCATCTTTCAGCGTCTGGCCCAATATTTTCGAAAATTGCACCGCATCCGAAATTTGTGTAGGAGCGTGGCAAAATTTTCGAAATACTACGGAATCAAAATCTTTGAATAGCGTCGGACCAATGGCCTCTGCCACTCTTATTTCAGCAGGATCAATACGACCATTAGCGCTTATCAATGCAGCTGCCAGTGAGTATGTTGCATGTACGGATTCATATACTAATTGATTTCGTTCGCTCTCCTTGGGTAGCTGAGCTACTCCATAAGCCATCATTAATTTATGCTCTAGGAGGGTAATTTCCTCCTCGATTTCCTGATAATTGTCTATCAGTTGGACCGCCGGGTTTTCAGGTACGAGCAACATATATTTTGTAATTTGATTTGCATTAACACCAAGTTCATCAAGTCTTTTGGATACGGGCGGATGAGTATCGGACGGATGATTTATCGTCTGTTCCAGAGTTGATCGCATAATGTTGTCCATATTCTCATTTTCTAAGTCGAATTTGGCTTTATCCTGAAACACAACACTTAAATTGCTTGAAATCTTTCCTTGATTTAGTCGCTCAACGTTTTGGTTGCGCGCATGATCCCAAAGGCTTGAATACAGCGAAATCTTGATTAAAGCTACAGAAAGTGAGAGTGATGAGCCGGCTTCCGCCCCAGCTTGATCAGCTTTATGTTCACGGTCACGGCTAATCTTCGCTACATTGGATGCAAAGGTCCCATACATATATGAAAGCATTGCAATTGCCGGAAGCCTTGCGAGGGCACTTGCACCTTCATCTTTACCTATCGCAATAGCACCAAGCGCCTTTTCCAAGCCTGCGTATACGGGAGCAAAGCGCATGCTATATGCAGTATCCTCACCTCTGAAATGCCCGAGTTCATGCCCTATCACCGATGAAAATTCCTCTTGCGACAAGAGTCTAGCCAGGGGTGCTGAAATAAATAGTGTTTCACCTTTGATAGGCATTGGGTTCCCGGGGACTTGAATGTCGCTGGTCGTAACATAAAAGGTAGGTTCCAAACCTACGATGATGGAATCTGGAACTTTGGCACCAAGTTTCTCCGAAAGCGACTCAACGTATTTGAACAATCGAGGGGCATCTGAGGAGTTGAGAACTTTACCCATCACACTCAGATTCAGCTTCCTACCAAAAGTCATGGAAACGCTGACAAGGCTTAGGGCACCAACCAACGCACCCAGCCCGATAGGGCCAATAAGGAAAAAGTGAACCCGACCTATGGCATAAGCTTCACCAATGTAAACAGCATAGGTAAAAATAATCCCTTGGAGGAAAACGGACGCAGCCATCAGAAAAATTGAAAACCGAAGAATAAATAAAAAAACAGCCGCAATTCGCTTCCTGCTTTCCCCTGCTATTACAGATGCGAACCAATACATTGTTGGAATCAGTATACCAATGGACCCAGCTACCATACTGGCTAGCTTGAGTAGTTCAATATTGAAAAGTTCTTGACAAGCGCTGGACAACTGAGAGACAGCTTCACTCTCTAATTTTCTAGTACGCACAGTGTCACAAATGACAGTGACCTCCGGCAGGGCTTCCGCATTTAACCCTCGGTTTATATCATTGATGATGATAAAGCTAACAACAAAGCCAAAAATTGGAATAGCCAAAGCCACTACCACTACTTTCAAAAGACCAGCGGGATAATTCATAGCTCCCCCCTATAGGCGGCTAACTAGAAATTGTTTTACTTCCAGTTGTGTGTCCGAACCTTTCAACCTTTCAGAGGTGGCAATAGTTAGTGACTTTACAGTTTTTTAAGAATGGCCTGATAAAACTTACGCACCCTTAGTCAGTACATCCCAATCATTTAATTTCTCTCCAATATGTGGAAGCAGCAAAGCTCATACCAATAAGAAAAACGTAATAATTGTTACATTAAACGCCTGTTTACTAGGCGATATTTCAAAGAATTTTGGAGGGAATGGAAAAGAGAGGAGGGTGGCCCGTTACATTTTCAAGATATGGAAAAGACCTTCCTTGTATCGATTGGTTTACACGCGTGTAAATGAATAGTTCGAGAAGGCTAATGGATTAGCAACTAATTCTAGAGGGTGTAAAATCAAGGGGTTGCATGCACCCCACGCTATCATTTCCCGGATTGTTCAACATCACACCTACCGCAAAGGCTCAATTTCGTCACACGGATAAAGTTGAGAACGGCAGCCCGGCTTTGTCCCGCCTGAAATGGTGAAATCCAACCACAGGTCATAACCATTGGGTAGAGAACAATCGGCAAACGATTCTAGTGATTGGTCAGAGCCTTTCCCCCAAAAATCCCAATTACCTCCAAACACAAAAACGCAATGACCCTTAAAAAGGATTTAATATGCCTGCTTGGCCTTCACGCTCGCTTCCCTTTCTAGAATCCGTCCGCTAACACAACGCACCCTTCATTTTTAGACCCTTCCCGAAATAACGGCTTCTCTGCCACAGTTTCCGCACTGGTAATGATCATCTTACTCGCAAGGCTCAAATCACTGACCAGAAAGGCACTTAGCCCTATTCCAGTTCAAATCATTTAAGATTATTCGTTCGAGGATGCGAGGCATAACCCGACTCGTTGAAAAGGCTCAATGTCGTAGCGAGACTTTTACTGGGTGAGAACTTTGAGAAGGAGTTGTTCCGCGAAGTGGCTGATAGTTTTCTTTGCCACGTCCACATCCTTAACTGTTGCACTTACGAGTTGAATCCAAAGGTTCCTTTTTAAGCTAAGAATCGAAATTTAATTCTGATCGGCTAAATCAAAAAGAAAAGGAAGAACCAAGAAAGGAATAATAAGGGGGTAGGACATAGTGTGATGGTGGAGTTATTACTGAGAGTTTTCTCAAATAATGATCCGAGTTTATAAAGTGAGGGGAAAATGAAACGATAATCATCAAAACGTTTCCGCCAAGTTCCCAGGGAGACCTCCCATTTTATGAAAATGGGGGAAAAATCTTATTTCTCACTGGCTGCCCGACCTGAACGCTCTGCCAACTCTCAAGCTTCATATGCCGCGAACTTAGCCCTACTTCAGTAGCCCGGTCAAAATTCTCATAAAGGTTTGGGAGTCTAGCCAAGCATCCACTTAATATCTTTAACAATATTTGAAAATCCCTGATGGCATTTGTTTCCGGCAAAAAAGGTTCCTGCCAATGGTACCAAATTTCCACATAGTTGGGCCCACCAGATCTTCTGGCGGAAGTCCATTACCTTACTAGGAACTTTCAAGCCCAATGCTAGAGAAGCCCATTTTATATGCGTTTTTTTTAGTGCAAGGATGCGTTCAGGGCAGGAGGCGTAGAACTCTTCTTGAAGGTATCTTGAACAGTATTGAATCGCTCTTACAGAGGGTTTGTGATCTTAATTGTTGAAACCCGATGGGCATTTAACTCCTGGAACAATATTAAATCCTTTTTCCCAGAATTCGTTGACCCAAAATTTTGACACCAAAAGTCCTATGGGGCGCCTCATGCGGAATATCCTCTTAGACTTTGCTCAATTCGAACGAGAAATGGCGGCCGACCGCACAAGGGACAAAATGCAGCAACGGGCCGAAAAAGGAATGTGGAACGGTGGAATCGTCCCCTATGGCTATTCCGTAGAGGCCAAACAACTCATTATTCATTCTAAAGAAAGTGCGAGAATTCGCTTTATATTTCAGTATTTTTCACAGGAGGGGTCCCTCTCTCGATTGCGCATGGCGTTACTTCATCGCAGTTGGTATCCCAGAACCGGCCGCCTATGGAGCAAAACCCAGCTTGACTATATTCTTCGCAACCCGCTTTATGTGGGAAAGATCCGATTCAATGGGAACCTATACCCAGGGCAACATGAAGCCTTGGTAGCGCAAGACATATTTGAACGGGTTCAGAGTCTTCATCGGAAACGAACACACTCCGACACCAAAATAGCCCGCCCCTATATTCTTCAGGGGCTCCTCAAGTGCAGCTCGTGCCATTCCGTTTTGACGCCTCATTACACCCAAAAGCGACTAAAAAATGGCAATATTCAACGCACACCCTATTACCGATGTACCAAACCATGCATCATTCCTTTAAGGCATGCTCCATCAAGCTCGTAAACGCGGATCAAGCTGAGCATCAAATTTTGGCCTCCTTACAAAACCTCAGTAAAGATGAGCCCTATATACAGGGTATAGTGGACGAACTGAACCAGACCCTCCATCATTCTTATGGGCCATTGGAACAGGAAGCCAAAGAATTACGCGGACAGATCAAGGACATCGAAGGAGAACTCCAACGATACGTGCGCGCGCTAGGGAAGGGATCGATTTCTCTGGGCCGATTAGAAAGGGAAATCAAAAGACGCGAAGAGGATCAAAAAGCCTTAGCGAGAAGGTTGGAAGAAGTCGAGAAACAAATGCAAAAGGCAGAGCTTCAAGATTTTAATGGAGATCTCCTGATTCAAGAATTGGGGAATTTTCAAAAGAATTTTTCCTTATTATCCCCCAAAGAACAAACTGAGGCTCTACAATGCCTGGTAAAAGATATCGAAGTATTCCCCGATAAGTGGGTTTTGAATGTATTTGAACTTCCTGGGTTTAGTTGGGGTTCGCAAAAACGAGAAAAGTGGCTGGGGGACCAGGAATCGAACCTGGGTTCTAAGATCCAAAATCTTATGTCTTGCCCCTAGACGATCCCCCAACCGAACAGGCACTTTAAGACTTACAGGTCTAAAGCGTCAAGATCTTTCGAGGTTAGTACACCCTCCCATACACGATCCAATGCCGATCATCCGGCACATCTACCATCAAGCGACTTAAATTAAGTTCCGCGAGGTGTGCAGCAACCTCATCCTCCGTAAACGCCGCCAGCAGGGAGTGAAAGAAATCGTGACGCAATCTCTCGGGTTCATGAGCCGCATACTGGTCGACAATGGCCTGCGCCTCCTCTGGAGAGTCGGGACGAAGAAGATCCATTACCAGCACAGGCCCCCCGGATTTGATCAACTTTTTTATCTCATACCAAAACCGTAGTGGATTGGGAACATGGTGAGCCAAACTGTTCGACATCACGGCGTCAGCTGAGGTAGCCAAACTGACATCTTGAAACCGTTGGGCGAGAAACCCTATCCGATGAGTTAACCCAGCTTTTTTGACTGCCTGTTCCGCCCAGGTGATCATTGGGATGGACGCATCAATCCCAGTAATCCTACAGGTTGGATGGCTCCGGGCCAGGCGGATGGCGATATCACCGGGGCCGCAACCCAAATCCACAACATGTGGGCCATCAAGATCCTCATAGAGCCGAAGAAAGTTATCCACAAAACCCTGATTTTCTTCTTGAAAATCCGCTTCTGCATAAGCCTGAACTTGTAATGGATCATCCATAATTTCCGGTTCGAGAACCCGTTCCATCATTTCATCTTCCTTATCGGCTTCATTTTCGGCCACGTGCCGATTCACACCCGATTACCTTGCTGTACCCCTCCCTTCGGACAGGACCCGAGCATACAATCAGCTCCATCCTGGATGACGCTGCTGAGAAATCCTGGAATAGTCTCCATTCACAAACCATAGCGCATTATGACGACACGGCTCACAATAACTGGTGAGTTCGATCAACACCTCTTCTCCAATTTTCAGATGGTCTCCAGGTTTCAGCTGTGCCCAGTTCAAACCAGCCAAGGACAAATTTTCTCCGGAGGCTCCCGCCTAGCCTGAATGCCCCTCCTGTTGTAAGGCCTCAATAGCCTCGAACGAAAACAAACATGAGGCCCGCTCGGGTCCCTCATCAAGGTCTGATTCCGCTGCCGATCTCCTTCCACCCCTTTGACTGACAACCACGCCTCGGGCATGGGCAGCTTGGGCAGTCCACCTGCGGAAAAATTAATTTGATAGAGATACGGAACAGAACACATGAAACCGTTTACCCCACCAGCATAATGGTCAGAGACGAAAAAGATGGTAGCCATCAATAGAAAGGGAGGTCAAGCGGAACAACCTCATTCACGTAGATCGTCATTGGCCTTTGGACACCACTTTGGTTACGAAGCTTGTGATTTTGAAAAAATAGGGATTTCCCCCAACAAAAGGGACATCATTATGCCCGGCGCCCGCTACCACAAACCACTCTTTTGGCTCATGAGCTGCATCAAACACCTGTCGACCCAAGACAATCGGCACAATGGAATCCTTTTCGCCATGAATCACCAATAGGGGACGCCGGAACTTGGCAATCTTGTCAGCCAGATTGAATTCCACATTCACCAACCACCGAGCGGGCAATCCTAAATAATGGTAGTCCGACATGGCTTGGATAGAAGGAAATGCCCCCTCGAGAATCACTCCGGCCGATGGGCGGAGATTCACCACTTCACCAGCTACGCATGCACCGAGTGATCGGCCAAATACGACGATTCGACTAGAGACAATGCCGCGTTGGTTCAAGACATAGTCATACCCAGCCAAGGCATCCTGATACAGGCCGGGTTCGGAAGGTGACCCCGAGCTCCGGCCATAGCCGCGATAATCAAATATGAAAACCGATAATCCCCGCCGATACAGCTCACGAATATTACCTAAACGATGAATGATATTACCCGCATTGCCATGACACCATAAGAGGACCGGCTTAGTCGGTCCGGCGTCCACAAACCAGCCGAATATCGTAACTGACTCATCAACCACAAGCCACACATCCTCTAAAGGCAGTCCACTCAGGCTCGCCCAATTTCGGTTTTCCCAAGGGGATGGTTGAAATACAAAAACTCCTTCAAACATTGGCCTATTGTAGCAAGGTCGCGCCACCAACGCGGGCAAAAAAATTTCGGATTCGGTTATTCTTCAGGTAAGATTTTCCTTTTTACCATTTGGGGATCCTTCACGATGGCCACTTATGCAATTGGAGATGTACAGGGATGTGTCCAGGCCTTACACCGCCTGATAGAAAAAATTCACTTCAATCCAGACAAGGATCGCCTTTGGTTCGTCGGGGACTTAGTCAATCGAGGGCCGAATTCACTGGAAGTGCTTCGCCTCATCAAAGGGTTAGGAACCGCGGCCATCACTGTGTTGGGCAATCATGACTTACATCTTCTGGCCGTATGGGGCAAGGTGGCCACCCTCAGCCGAAAAGATACCTTACAATCGGTCCTCTCAGCATCCGATGTGGATGAATTACTCACCTGGTTGCGGTTTCGACCCCTCATACACGTCGAAAATGGGTTTTGTTTGGTTCATGCCGGCCTCTTACCATCCTGGTCTATTCCTCAAGTACTGGAGTTAGCTGGTGAGGTGGAGGAGGCATTGCAGGCCGAAAATTTTCACCAGCACTTACCGGCAATCTATTTTGGAAAAGACATCATTCCATCTGGCCATCTGAGTCTTGAAGAACGATTGAGCCTCACAACTAATGTCCTGACTCGCCTCCGGGTCTGTTCCCAGGAAGGTATTCCTGAGTTCTTATTCAAAGGGCATCCGAACGAGGCTCCGCAGGGATATATGCCCTGGTTCCAAGTTCCCAATCGAGCCACCCAAGATGACACCATTATTTTTGGACATTGGTCGGCCTTAGGCGTGGTAAAAGGGCCTAATGTGTTCGCCATTGATGGTGGATGCGTGTGGGGACGTGAACTCGTTGCCCTCCGCCTCGAAGATCAACAACTCTTTCGCGTCACCTGCCCAAAGATATAAGTATCACCCCCACCAGCAATGATACGAGAAGCGAGACCGCCTCCGCTTTCAAACACCCCCTGTCTCCCTTGGCATTTTTCCCAAATATCTGACGCCATCCAATATTTGTATCTGATGAGATACATTCTGTATCCGTTTAGATAACGATTATTCTTTTATCACCCCTGGCTTTATGCGTGCTTTCAATCTGTTAATGAGATGCTTTTCGCCTATTGTTGCAATTTGACCTCGAGGATTAGCTAAAAATTTTCAGGCACTTGTCTTGCTTGGATCCCTAGATACACCGGGAAAGCCCAAATGAAATTGGAAAGAAAAAATTTCTGATAGCTAAAAAAACATTATCAACGCTATTCACTTTAAGAAAGGGGTATACATGATGAAATTCTCTCTGCAACAGTTGTCAAATTCATCCGCAAACAATCCAGCTAAAGCACACAGAAAAATTCGCCGTCGCCATACCCGAATTCATTTGGATTCCCTTAGGCCCGATCCATCTCATTACCGTGCTGACACACTTTCTCCATGTCCTAAATGCCAAGGTTTGGTACTTCAGGAGGGTGGAGAAACCTCGAATGAAACCGTAACCCGTTGTCTAAATTGTGGATGGCAACCGCATTATCAGACTCCAATGATCGAAGAAACCGCAGAATCCAAAATGATTCGCGCACTTACGGCCCAGTTTGTGTCAGAATACGCTTGGCATCGCTTGCCATAAGTGTTTTCACCAATGAATTGACCTTTTGGACGAGTGCTATCTTTTAAATACTTGAGAATGGCGTCGTTTTTTTCCTTCCGCATTGTAAAGACAGTTTTGCATTCTGCCTGGGTCTCTTTCCAAAAGAGGCAGCAGCCTTTCTTTCAATATTCTCATATGACACTAGTCCTTTAAAATTCCTCCTCATTTTTAAATGAGAGTTTTCGCTTAGCTGATAAGCAAAGTCGTCACTCGGTACTACCCTTGCTTCTTCTGAGTAATTGGGTGAGACTCCAAGGGTTAGTTGTGCTTTTCCCTCAACCCAGCAAGCGATAAAAAAAAGGGTAGCACCTGATCAAAGATTACAGCATACCCTGGTGATAAAAGGGATCCCCTGATTAAATTCACCCGAATTGAGGAAACATCCCCATGGCAAGGCATTAGGCAAGCCACCACCCAATTGTTCAGAGTATCGATTTAAAAACAATAACCCGTTGCCTGACCAAGCGGTAGTAAAAAACCTCATACATAAATGTCTCTGAGGCAGGATGAACAACTACTGGGGTATATGCCGCCAATCAAGCTATTGGAAGAAACTTGTCTGGGTGATCCTGTGTGTGGGAGTTTTTCTCAACCGGTCGACTGCCGCCTCTTCCGAGGGAGTCGCCATCCTGAAGTCTGCAGACATTAGCGCCTACTCTGAAGTCATTACCGCATTTACGTCCGCTCTCCCTTCTAGTTTTCAAATCACAGGCGAATATGATCTCCAGGGGGATATAGCAAAAGGCCGCAGTGTAATCCAGCGCATTCGCGCATCCAAGGCCAAAGTCTTACTGGCGGTGGGGTTAAAAGCAACTCTTGCTGCTAAACTTGAAATTCAGGATATTCCCGTGATCTTTTGCTTGGTTCTTGATCCGGAAAGGTATGCCTTGCCGACAAGCAATATGGTCGGTCTCTCTATGGAGGTCCCGTTTCGCCAACACCTAAAGCCCCTAAGTACTTTGGTCCCCAAAGTTTCACGCATCGGGGTGCTCTTTGATCCGCAAAAAACAATCGGAATGCAGAGGCAACTTCTTCTCGACGCCAAGGCATTGGGCATCAAAATCGTCTCAGAGGAGGTGCACCATGAGCAAGATGTCGCGCGCGGGCTCAATGCCATAAAGAATCGCATCGACGCCTTGTGGCTCCTACCAGACAGTACCGTTCTCACCGAAAACACTCTGGATTTTCTGATGAGTACGACCTTGGAAGCCAATATTCCCGTCGTCGGTTTTTCCAGGGGGTTAGTGCGTAGCGGGGCCGTTGTCGGCGTCTATACCGATTATGCGGACTTTGGCAAACAGGCCGCCCAGCTTTCTCAACAGCTGATCGGGCCAACGTCTTCTTCTCTTTCTCTAATGGGAACAATTATCCCTCCTGAACGCCTCCATCAATCCATAAATCAAAAATCCGCGAGGTATTTAAGCCTTTCCCTCACTCCAGACATCCTGAGGCAGTTCGATGAGCACTTTTGACCCCAAACCATCTTCGCCTCTTCCAACGGAATCCATGGGAACGCCACGTGGATTTCTCACTTTACGAACAAAATTCTCCTTGTTCGTCAGCCTGGTGATCATTCTTGCCTGCTCAGGTCTCAGTGGATACCTCATTCAACAGGAAGCCGAGGTGATGAAATCCTCGCTGCTCAACTCGGGAACGATTCTGGTAAAAACACTAAGCAAAGTCAGCGTCAATCGACTCATTATCCAAGATACGCA
>DOFS01000389.1 GCA_003523945.1 Nitrospiraceae bacterium
AAATTCGCCGCAATTATGCTGGTGATGTGGCCCTTTGGAAATCCCAGGCCAATCGTGTGATTGAAGAAGCTCGACAGGAATTGATTAAGCGGACAGAAGGGCAAGAGGCTGTCGGTGATATTGTTCGCGATATCTTGCTCACGGTGGGCAATCAAGTGCAGATGACGCTTCCAACGAAATAGGAACGACCATGTTTGCGACACTCTTCATCATCTATTGGGGGTTTTTAAGGCTTTTCCTTCTACTCACGGCCGTGTTTTGGGTGTTCTTCATCGTCATGTTTCTTGTCGAGCATAACGGTGTTCTCTTGTCGCACTATTACGAGGTAGTGAGTATGTGGAATGACGAACCACTCTATACAGGGTATTTTGTGTTACTTGTGGCAGGTGGGCTGTTTCACTTCATAGGCTTCTTCATGGAGGTGCTCCAAGATTCTTTTCAGTGGATTATGGGCATGGATTCAGGAATTGATGGACATCCTTCTCGATAGGGGCGCCAAAGGATTCTTCATATAGGAGTCTCTACGGAATGCTTTGGACCATTTATTCTTATGGCAACGGCGATGTGATCGCCTCGATCTTTGAAGGGTTGAAGCTCGTTTTTGGGAGTGGAGCGTATGAGAGTCTGTTGCATCTCGCGTTGTTGCTCTTAGCGTTCGGCCTGTTATTGACCACGGTCTTCCGCGGCCGATTTCTGTGGCCAGTGTTGATGGGCGGAATTGCCATCCTGCTCATCTCGGTGACGCTGACCGTTGATGTGTCGGTCGAAGAACAAGTGGATCCGTTAATCCCCGATGTCGTCGTCACCGATGTCCCCTTGATCATCGCATTTCCCGCGTATGGCACCAGCGTCATAGGCTTTGAATTGACGGTGTTAATGGAAACGGTGTTTCCTGTTCCTGACACCTATGTCATGTCCACGTCACCCTTTAATCGAGCATGGTTCGATTTCCAAAAAACCTTGGAAGTCTATCTGCCGGACGGTGATCTCAGGCGCAACACGCAATCCTATTTAGTGTATTGTGTGTTTCGTGCGATCGCCTTTGATCAATTGAAACAGGGCGACTTACTCCGAACGCCAGATCTCTTATCAGCCATTGAAGTTGACAATGCCGCGTTGACGGCTCCGCATTACGTCAACGGCAATCCCGTTGAGGCGCTGCAGTGTCCAGATTTTTACAACACGATTATTCAGCCAGGCTTTACACTGACGCACGCCGATTATGAAGAAGCGATGCGTCGTCTGCGCGTGGCCTTTCAAGCCGATCCGGATTTGCCCGATCTCGAACTAGATTTTATCGAACCAGTGATCACGGAGCTCGTGATTGGGAGCCAAAGTTCACGTGACCTGATCAATACGATGCTCATCCGTGAAGTGTGGCGTGAAGCGGAGCGGCAGGATCGCCAACGCTTTGGCGATGTGGCAGGGACACTGGTGATGACACAGCAAGCGTTACTTCAGGATTTAAAATACCAAGCCTACACACGTTCGTATATTGCGCAGAAACTTGTCCCGCTCATGCGGACGGTAGGCGAGGGCATTGTGTACTTACTCGCGCCCTTTCTGCTCGTGCTCGCGTTTCAACCAGGGATGGGCCGGTGGATGGGTTTGTATCTGCGCACATTTGGTTGGGTGGCCCTCTGGGGGCCGATCTTTGTTGTGATGAATTTCCTGATGTTTGCGGAGGGTAGCCGCCGTCTCAGGCCATTGACGGGCACGATTGATGGAGTGGCCATGGCCAACTTCGACAGCATCCGAGAATTTACCACGCTGTTAAACACCGTGGCATCCGACCTGACGCTGGCCGTGCCGTTGCTAGCTTGGGGGTTGGTCTGGGGTGGTTCTCATTTGATCGGAGGACTCATGGGCGGGCTGGCACGTACGGCGGGACACGGCGACGCGGTCGCGGGGCAGTTTGCGCGAGGACGTGGGAGTGTGCGGCAAGAGGGGTTGGGGTCGGTGACGCAGCAAGCGACGGTAGGAGATGAGGAGTTTGGCGTGATCACCGGTTCGGCCGGCTTACGTGTCGATCAGCAAACGGGCGCGTCGGATATCCTCGATCACGAAGGTGGGGTAGCCCGAGCAGGCGCTGATGGCTCGCTCATGTATCGCGGGCCGCGAGGGGAATTTGTCGAGAATGAGGAAGGCCGATTGGTTCAGGGATTTCGCGTCCGTTCGACGACTGGAAGCGATGGGGTGCGTCGCGATGTGCGAGAAGAGGTGTTGGCGGGTAGTCAATTGCGGACCACGACGGTGGAGGACAATCAAGATGGGACGCTGCGGACGCTCGAGGCGGTGACGGATATTGGCAGTGGCCGCATGTTGCACGAAACGGCAACGACGCGAGATGATCGACTTGTCAAGTCAGTTGAACGATTCCAAGATGGAAGCAGTGTAGAGCGCGGGGTCTACAGGGGACCTGTGGAAATCTTGCGGGGGAACAATTCAGAGATTACTTCAGGCGATTTGACTTATTTCCAAGCCTTCAATTCCCACGGAGATCCGACTGGGTCTCGCGTCTCGCAATTTGAAGGAAATGATGGGTATCAAACTTATCGACTCCATGGTGTGGGAGTTCCCGATTCAGAGACAGACAGTCTTCTTCCAGGTTTTCAGGTGACCAGCGGAGACATCTCGAACAAAACCCGTCGGGAATTACAAGAATCCTATTCAAGTCTCTCGGAGTCACTTTCGCCTTGGGGTGATGGCTTTCGCACCTTCGAACATCGAGGCTTGTTTCCATTGGAATGGGACCATGGATACCGTGACTTGGAGGAAGGCATCCTCACCGTGGAGGGTACGGTGCGACATGGCACGTTTGAGCCCAGTGCTGCACGCTTCCATAGTACGGAGGATCCAGAAGGTGCCTTATCAGCCGAGGGCGAAGTAGTTTTTCCATCTGGGAGAGCGGCCCCTCTTGGGCCAGACGGCATGCCGATGTTGGAGGAGGAGCAGGCGTTCTTTCGTGTGTCACGAGCGAACCGTGAGGGACTGGAGACCGAACGAACCGAAGGACCGCACGGGCTTCCGACCGAAATTCGTCGCAATGCGGACGGCAGTTTTTCCTATTCGGCGCAGGGTGATCGCAGGATACCCATTGCGTTAGGAGACGGACTGACGTCATCGGAAACTGTTCGGTTGCGGGAAAGTGGTCAAGCCACGAAGGGTCCTAGTGGATTTGAATTCTCACCGAGTATCTCGGAAGCCACGTTTACCGGACCAGCCATAGGAGACGGGAGACCGGGTATCTTTTCGGTTCAAGGCTCGATCGAAGACGGCGTGTTTCATCCGGCGGCTGGACAAGTGCGGAGTCTCGTGGACTTTCTCGGTGTAGAAGGGGGCGGGGAAGAACCGCTTCGATCCGTGCAAGAGCAGCTGGCGCCCGAGAGTATCCTGTCGGGTCCGCCCGCGTTTAGCCGGAGCCAACGCGGAAGTGTTTCGGAGTTCTTGAATGTCGACCGCTTTGAGGGCGCAGCGACGTTTGACGAAATGGTGAAGGGTGGCCCATCGATATTGAATGATTTGCCGGTGTATGCGCGGGCGCAATATCAGGGCGATCAGATCATTGCAGGGGAATTTCAAGGGGGGATTGAAGGAGAATTTGTCCATGGCGATACCGTGACATCTTTGTATTTTCAAGACGGCGGCGAACCAGTGTTGCGTGAATCGAAATCGGGGACACGCAGTACCACCTTCAATCGTGAAAGCCATGAAGGTGTGATGATTCTCCCCGGGCAAGAGCCTGGGCAGTTTTTCCGCATGGCAGGAAGCTTTGACTTTGATCCCGCAACCCACGACCTGATTTCTGCTCGAGCATCCTCTGTTACGCAGCTCACGTTGGAAAATGACGGTGGGCTCCAAACCGTGTTTCGCAATATGGAGGGTGATACGCTCTTTTCAGAAACGAAACGAGGAGAGATTGAAAGCGGGATCGTCTTTCTTCCGGATGCCGACGGCAAACTACAACCTATGGCGGGTGTCACCTATTCGCGCGATGGTGACCTGGTGTCAGGCGAAGGCAATGCGATAATCTCGTCCCAGTTCGCAAACGACCAACAGGAATTCGAAAGGGTCTTTCGTTCGCCGGATGGTGAAAAGCTCTATGATCAAATATTGAGCGGTGTAGAACATCAGCAAAAGAACGTGTTCAGTCAGCAGAATGTTCGGGAGATATCCTACGACACGGGATATGCATTATTGAGATTGCTTGGCGAGGATCGAGATCCGCGGGATCTCACATCCGATGAACTCACAGCTTTGGAAGCGCTGGCCGTGACGAAGTTCACCAAAGATCAGCTCATCGATTTTAGACGCCTGCTCCTTCGGCCTTCTCGGGGAGGCGGATCTAGGGCTAGATAAACTCATAGAGTTTATAGCACTGGCCGTGAAAAATCTCGAAGGATCAGTTAGAATCATTGAGGGTTTCTCAAACAATCCTACTTTCTAATGATGCTCATCAAGATTTTTCTATTAGGTCTCCTTGCTCTTGTGGTTCCATCTGAGCCTCCATGGGCCGCAGATGGTCAGAGTGGAAGCGGGTTAGTAGTCCAGTCACCTCCAGAAGGGATGGTCCTGGTTCCGGCTGGGAGTGGTATTGAGTGGTGGGAAGGAAAGGTAATAGGAAAGTGGCGTGTAAAGAGCCCGTTTTTCATCGATAAGTTTGAGATTACTGTTGGCGACTACTTCGAATACCTAGAACCGAAGCGTGAAATTAGGAAAAGAGATCTAGCTCCGGCGTACTTTGAGCAAGCGGATCTTGATAAGCATTCTAAATTTCCTGTCGTGGGTGTAACATGGAGACAAGCGTTACTTTACTGCAAAAGCATTGAGAAACGTTTACCTACGAATGTTGAGTGGATGATGGCGTCACTTCGTAAGGAAGACTTAGTAGCGGGGCCTGGAGGTACTGCAAGGTTCAATGAAAATGTGCTGGGGAAGAATCAAAGCTCTACGAAAGTTGAATTGAAGAGGCCTTTTTTTGTTTATGATCAAGGACTGACGGCAGTCGGAAGTGATGAAAGCGATGTGAGTGCATATGGAGTTAAGGATATGGGCGGTAGCGTTTCTGAGTGGGTAGAGTGGACAAACAGAGACTTTCCAACAAGAAGAATATTCGGACGTTACTCAAAAAGATTGGGGTCAAATTTTTTCCTGACGACAGAATTAGAAGACCACGGCGGCCGGTACTGGCTGGGGTTCCGGTGTGCGAAGGATGTCACGGAATAATTGTTTTCTTACCTTACTGTTCCCGCCATCTTGTGTGATTGAGCGCACATTCAAGTCAGGTGGTTTGAGAGTTTTTGGAGTCTAAATACACTTCGCCACATATTAGGCAGACAGAATAGTCTGAAGTACTTCCGTTTTCTGACCTCAAATAATCAAACAACTGCGTGTGCCGGCAAACTCTATTTCCATATGTGCCCTTCCATTTTTCTTGCAGGCGTTTGGCATCGTCTAACGTCATGACGTACCTCGGCGGCGTTGCCACTGGCGAAACACGAGGGTAAACAAGTGCAGATCCATCCGCGTGAAATTTTGTACCCGAATTTTTAAGTGATACGGGTCTCCCTCTTCTGAAAAGTGATATTCTTTCAATCCTTGGTGGAGGGTTTCGGATGATACATCTCGGTCTTTGTGTACGTGAAAATTGCGTAAGAGCACCAGCACTTCTTGAAGCTCCTTTGCCATTGCCTGCCAAGCTTGATTGTGTTGTGCGTCTTCCACCATTCTGCCACTTACATCGTTAGTTTTGACCTTATCCTCGACACCCTCGCGGGGCGTGTCGAAAAAGATATTCCATCTCGACAGTTGCCTGCTTCACCAGAGCCAAAAATTCTTCGGTCGGTCCGCTCGCTGTCGCAGTACCCAAAGTCTCCCCAGCATCGATATCCACGACTCGTAAAGTCAGGCGACGACTGTGCAAATCGTTGTGAAGGGTAGCTTCCATCACCATTGACGGTGGCGACCATTTTCCTAGAGGAATGAGTTCTGCCTCTGAGACCCGCCCAGAATATTGCTCACGAAGCTCGTCGACAATTTGTGTTTGCCTTGCAGAGCCAGCGGCTAAGCACCAGCCGCGTCTGAGGACCCAGTCTTCGAGTATCCCTTGTAAGGCAGCGTCTGGCGTCTTAATCGTGAGGATTATCCGATCAGGAAATCGCTCAACAGGTAGGGGGTCCATGGCTTCCTTGTTGGCCCTGCTCAGTTGTTTCTGGGTCATTGGCAGTTTCTGACTCACAAGCAACGCGCCACGCTGAGAAATCTCCAGTAATGGTTCGTCCCCGTTGATGATGATGTTTGACATCTCCTCTTGTGACATTTGTCCAAGAACGTGGGAGAGCCGGAGCGACGCCTGACCGTGTTGGTCCAAGTTGATACGGATTGAAGGGAGTGAGGTATGGGGCCATCCGAAGACGACTTCTCCTCCACGTAACGGTTGGATGCTTTCAACGATCTCTTCTCGCTTGTCTCGCTGCGTCGTTGTTCTAACGGTTCCTTCAACGGGTTCGCGCATCAATAGTCGCTGGCAGCCATAGTCACGGGCATCGGCTCCCAACATGTCAAAGGTGATCGTGGAAAACAGGAGACCAATGGGACACTGGATGAGGCCAAGGACGATTGATGGCGGAAACCACACATAGCGCGTGGTCTCCCAGTCTTGTGCTTCCTGAATCACACGAGTTTCCGTGTGTGGTTGCGTGACGGAGAGTGTCCAGCCCAATTCATCATCGTGAGGGATTAGCGAAAGAGTGGGGGAGCCGGAAGTAACATGCTCGCGAATTATATGCTCCACACGTGGTTCGCCGATCGCATCGTGAGTGAGGCCTGTGCCACACCCAGTCAGTATGGCAATGCCGATGATTGCAATGAGTGAGAATGACATATTGCGATCAACGACGTTCATGCGTCTGAAGGATATCAAGTACATCCCCTCTGGCGGCTTGGACCAGGTTTGTCCACGAATCAGGAGGTGCTTCATAGCTGAGTTTCGACAGAATCATGCCGGTCTCGATATTGATCAGTGTCAGTACGAGCTCATGTGTCCCACTCATCGGCGTGCGGATTTCTCCCAGCAATAAGACATTGGCACCGCGCCACCGGCCAGGCTTGGCCACACGCGTCTCATCAAATCTTCCATCGACATGTTGAGCAAGTAACTGATTGACGCTGGCTGTTCTCGATTCCTGTGTGATAACGATCAAATCATGACTCGCTAAGCCTTTCGCAAATTCAGCTCTCGTGAATTGATAGGCGTCTAGGGGGAACTCGCTATTCGGCGGTGACAACGACCAGCGGATACGCAAGGACTTTGGCCATACCGCCGCGTCAGCCTCAAGGATAGGGCTGGCGTACGCGTGCTGCCATTGATGTGGAGAGACGGTCAGCGGCTCACTCATGAGGACCTGCTCTTCGCTGGCCAGCACTAATGACGCGGCGAGTTTGTTCAAGATGTCGGCTGAGGGAGGGGCTTCAGCTGCCGCTTGCGTCACCCACCGTAGTCGCACGGCAATGCCAGATTCACCGGTTGATGCGGTGACCTGTCGCTGAACACTTTGCGTGGTTCCGTCTGGACGGGCCACCATCATCGTGAGCGTTCCTGAAGTAATCGGACGTTCAGTGTGTTCAATCTGAAGCGCGTCGGAAGGAACCACAGGATAGTCGACTTCGGTGAGCAACCATCGGTACCCGAGTATGGCTGAACACGTTTTAAAGGGTAGTTCAGAGGCTTGATCAGATGGCTTGAGGCCGGCGGTGGCATAGCCCAGCACGAGGGTGATGGGACACAACGGAATCGCGATCGCGTTTTCGAGTAGATTCCAACTGCGATGTTTCTGGGTGTACGCGCGCCATCTTTCGGTCGTGGTTCTGGCGATTTCCTGGCGTACTGGCTGTCGGGGATAGACCGTCCATCCTAACCCATCTGGGTGAGGGACGAGCTGTAGGTAGGCTGGACCTGATGACGTTTCCGCGACGATCTCTTCATGATGGTCGACACGAAGAACGGATTGTGGAAGATTGATGGTGCACGCGTTTATCGTCAGACTACTCAAGATGACGAGGGAAGGGAATACAAGATTCCTGAAGAAAGTTGATAACACAGACACTCCGTCTCCTGTGTTTCATCTGTATTCTACAAGAAATCGGAATCTTCGGAAGATGTGGCAATAAGAAGAATCAATGAGTCTCGCTACGACATGACGTCATGCGTAGCCTGGAAGCTTTCCCGATCAATACGATCAAGCATCGGCCTCGTTGAAAACGAATTTCATCTCCTCGACATAGAGTTTGGCCTCCATCCGAGTAATTCTTCCCTTCTTGGCATTGTACTTGGTGGGTTGGAGGCTCATGATCCCAACATGCAACAACTCAATCTTCCCAAGGACCGATTTATGGTTGGGTCCCAGAATCATGATCTCGCCTTTGAGTTCGTCACCATCAGCGCACTTGCCCTCGATGACAAAAGAGTTGAACCAGTTCTCCCACGGGCTGCCGTCAGTGGCTGAGAAGGTGAGCTTGATGTTGGGGACTTCAATCTTGGTGGGATGTTGCGTTCGTTCGCGCGTCTTCCCAGAATGGTCCTCGGTGAGAGTCTGCTTCAGAGTAAATGACTCGATATTGAAGACGTTCTCACAGGGGAGACCACTTATCTCGACTCTGAAACCTGAGGTCAGCCACTTCTTTGTTTTGGTGCCCGTTTTAGCGCTTATCCGTTCACCGGTACGCTTCTCATGGCATAGGCGCTCGGGGTTCAAATTGATCGTCAGATAGGCCGGCTCTTTTGAGCTAGCATCGAAGGCGGGAAAGGTGCACTCGGTGAAAAGTGCGTTCGAAAAATTATCGCGCGCTGGGCTTTGTCATCGAAGTCGGCATAGATGATTTCACCTGACCGGGCTCGACTGGCCTTGCTTTTCGTTTTTGGGGAAACTGTTAAGGATGATCGTATCCATTCATAGAACGATGGGCGCATCCCCATACCGCATTCTACCGTGATCTCTTCGTGCTTAATGGTGGCGAGGTGCTTTTTCACGACGTTGTCGGGACCCG
>DOFS01000386.1 GCA_003523945.1 Nitrospiraceae bacterium
TTGAATGGCGAGTAGGAGTGCTTTGGTGGGGATATGGGCACTCACAATGAGTCGACTATATCATTGGTCAGGAGGACCGGCAAGAACACAGATACTGTATAGCTCGGCGTCAACGGGTATTTTTTGCTTTTCTCTTCGCATAGTGTGAAATTTTGGTCCTATCCTGATAGAATCCGCCCCGATGAATATTGATGCGATCGTCCAGGCCTTTGAAACCAGTGCAGATGTTAAGAATGAATTTATCCGCACCCATGCGGAATGTGTGGTGGAAGTCGGTCAATTGCTGATCCGCGCATTTCGAGAAGGCCGAAAAGTGTTGCTGTTTGGGAATGGTGGAAGCGCCACAGATGCCTCGCATCTTGCGGCGGAATTTGTCGGCCGGTATCGCCGCGATCGTGATCCCCTCCCTGCCCTGGCTTTGGCCTGTGATATGGCTGCCATTACCTGCATTGCGAATGATTATGACTATGCGGATATTTTCTCACGGCAGATACAGGCACATGGCCGCAAGGGTGATGTGGCTATTGCCATTAGCACCAGTGGCAACTCCCTGAACGTGATCCGTGGTGTAGAAGCGGCCACTGATCGTGGCCTTGTCACAGTGGCCTGGACAGGAGCCACCGGGGGCAAAGTGGGTGATCTCGTCGATTATTGTTTTCGGGTCCCTTCATCGGTGACGGCACGTATTCAAGAATGTCATATCACGCTGGGCCACGTGTTGTGCGAATTCATTGAAGAGCGTCTTTTTGGTGATCAGAGCTAAATCATTACCGACCAGTACGTCACCGGAGCTGAATCTCGCCCGGCTTCGGACCTACCCGCTTCAAACGCGTCATTCCAAAGTAAAGATGGCGGATTTTGCCGCCCCCTGGCGTCGTAATGGTTCCTTTCAAGCCTTCCTCAAGACTCTGCCGGATATTTTAGCAGGCAAAACCTTTCGAGCGGTGGTGGCGGCCATTGTCGATGCCAGACGACGGGAAAGGCCGGTTATCCTCGGCATGGGTGCCCATCCCACTAAGGTTGGTCTCAACCCCATTATCGTGGATCTGATGCGCAAGGGCGTGATTACCGCCGTGGCGATGAATGGGGCCGTCATTATTCACGACTTTGAGTTAGCCTATCTGGGTCAAACATCGGAGGAGGTCGAAGCCGAAATTGATTCCGGGCGATTCGGCATGGCCGAAGACACGGGACGCATTTTAAATGAGGCGATTGTGAAGGGCTGGCACGCGGGGTTGGGCATTGGGGAATCGGTTGGACGGTATCTTCTGAACCATCCCCGAAAATTTCCACATCGACGTTCAAGTTTGCTGGCGGCCGGTGCACAACTTGGACTTCCCGTAACGGTGCATGTGGCGATCGGCACGGATATCATTCACATGCATCCCCATGCAAATGGAGAAGCGATCGGCGGAGGTTCGTTGTTGGATTTTCGCAAGCTGGCCGCAGTGGTGTCGAAAATGGAAGGAGGCGTGTATATCAACTTAGGATCGGCGGTCATGTTGCCGGAAGTCTTCCTCAAAACCGTGACGTTGGGTCGAAATCTGGGACGTGCATTAACACGTATTACGACGGTGAACATGGATTTTCTCCCGCATTATCGACCCATGACCAATGTCGTCAAACGGCCAACGCAAAAAGGTGGAAAAGGGTATGCGTTGACCGGCCATCATGAATTGATGGTTCCGCTTCTGGCCGCAGCCGTGCTGGAGGCGCTTGGTAAGGAAGGGGTTCCCCGGTAGCTTCAGCGGGCGAGTATGGCGATAATCTGGTGCAGGAGTAAGGAGTAGGTCCCTCATGAAAAAGAAAATCCTCATTGTGGATGATCATCCCGACATTGTCCTTATGCTCACGGATCGCTTAGAAGCCTTGGGCTATGAAACCATTTCTGCTGGAAATGGGCAGGTAGCGTTGGAGAAGGTTGAACAGGAATTTCCTCACCTCGTTCTGTTGGATTTAGAAATGCCACAGATGACCGGCATGGACGTATTACACCAATTAGCCAAAATCGGCGCGAAAAAAAATGGAGAAGGCGACTCTCAGGCATTGGGCGGAGGAGAATCCCTCCCGTTGCCTGTGGTGGTCATGACGGCTCATGGCACGATCTCCAAAGCCGTCGAAGCTTTGAAGGCGGGAGCGTGCGACTTTCTCACGAAGCCCATTGAGCTGGACCATCTGGCTTTTGTTCTCAAGAAAGTCTTAACCCGGGAAGCGTTAGGGCGACAGGTTGCTGCGCTGCGCACGGAAGTGGAAAGCCGGTATAGCCAAATCGTGGGAAATAGCTCTCAGGTGCATTTAATGGTGAAGTTGGCAAAGCGGGCCGCCGAGACTGATGCCACGGTGATGTTGTTGGGAGAAAGTGGGACGGGGAAGGAACTGTTTGCCCGGTCTATTCACCAATGGAGCGACCGACGTGACATGCCGTTCAGTATTATTAATTGTGTGGCTCTCACGGAAACACTCCTGGAAAATGAGCTGTTCGGTCATGAAAAGGGTGCGTTTACGGGAGCGGATTCTTTGCAAAAAGGAAAAATCGAAGCGGCCGATGGGGGAACCATCTTCCTGGATGAAATCGGAGATATGCCTCTGGGGCTGCAGGCTAAATTACTCCGGGTGCTTCAAGATCATGAATTTCCACGGGTGGGTGGGACTCGATTGGTTCGCGTGAATATTCGGGTGATTGCAGCCACCAATAAGGATTTAAAACAAGCGGTCAAAGATAAGACCTTTCGGGAAGATTTGTACTTCCGGCTTAATGTGGTGAACTTGTCATTGCCCCCATTGCGGGACCGTCCGGAGGATATCATCCCTCTTGCCGAGCATTTTTTAGTTCGCCACGTGAAAGAAATGAAAAAACACAAACGGAAATTTTCCAAGGCAGCCATTGAAAGGATGAGAAGCTATTCTTGGCCCGGTAATATTCGTGAACTGGATAATGCCATAGCCCGAGCGGTGGTTTTGGGTGTGGATGAAGAAATTTCAACCGACCTCTTGGGATTGGGCGGGGGAAAAGATGAACTTGATGAAACGGACAATCTCCCCTATCATGAAGCCTTGGATCGGTTTGGAACCCGAATTCTCGAGCAAGCTATGCGCCGAAGCAATTGGAGCCAAACTAAAGCCTCAGAACTTCTTGGCCTCCAACGCACCTACCTCTCTCGTCTTCTTAAACAAAAGGGTGTTCAGCAGGGTAGCGAGAATTCCTGAGCCCCTTACGGAATCATGTGAAGTGAGGCTACCCCAGGGAAACCTGCTACACCCGGCTTTTAAATGCCATGGGGAACAATAAATGGGGGGGGCGTTGTTTTCTGATGCATCGTCTTCCCTGTCCCACTCGACCTGCCCTGCAAGGAGGCCCCTCCTATTTTTCAGAATCGAGTTGGCCGCACCGTTTGGCAGATTCTTCTCCCACTAAATTTTACTTACGATCTCAGATGCACGATTTTCTCACACTGTTTTTGTTGTACTAACTGCGCATCTTCTCTTCTGCTGCCTTCTTTCTCATCGAGCTTTCCCCCATTGGTTTCAGGCAGATAAAGGGTTCGGCCTTCCAGGCTTCCCTGCAGAACGGGCGAGACAAAAAACACAGCTGGACCCAGGCGCATTCGTGAAGGATGGGTGAAGCATGAATGCTAGCCTGATAATGGCCACTGAACCTTGTTTTATCCTTAAAGGTCTCTGATGTCTTTGGCTCATTTCCGAGTGATCGGTGTTCAATTTCCCTGCCTGCAGCTCTATTCTGCCTGTTCATTCCATGTTCTGTGAGCTCCGTTACAAAGCCCCAAAAAGCCTATCTAGTCCTCACGGATCTTCTCCTTCACAGGCCGGGTTACTGCGCAGGTAAATTCCTGACCTTGAAAGTTAAGTAGATAGACGGAAACTGTAATAGGGAATTCCAGGCCGTTTTTGGCGCGGTGGACCGATTCGTACGATAAGGGTTGTCCGTTTCGCAAATGATCCAGACGTTGTCGAAATTGCTCATTGTCGTGGTTGGGGACAATGTCGGGAATACGAAGAGTTTTCAGTTCTTCTTGCGAATATCCTAATGCGTCGCAGGCGGACTGATTGGCAAAACGCAAGTGCTTTTCGGAGTCTGCTATTAAAATGCCCTCGGGTACATGATCAAAGGCAAATTGCATCAGTCGAACGTATTCTGTCAGGCGTTCATACGCTGTGAGATTAAATGCTGGCTGTGGTGCCGCATCGAGGGGAGCTTTCGCTGAACTTGGTTGGAGAAGGGCCGGGAAGTATACCATCGGGAAAGTCGGACTGGAAGAACCTGGTACTCCTTCAATTGAAGCTTGACTCGCCACACAAGCCCGATAAATGGCGGATTTGACTTCCTGCCGTTTGTACGGCTTGGTGAGATAGGCAAAGGCTTTATTGAGGATGTCGGGGTTGGCGGAGTTTCGTAAGGAAGTAAAGGCGGTCAATAAGATGACGGGCAAATGTGGGTTCGTCTGAGAAAGTTCGTTCAGGACTTCAATGCCATCCCGATCTGGAAGTCCGACATCGAGGAGCACGACATCATACGAGGAGGTGGTACTCATTTGAAGGGCTGCCTTTCCGGTCTCGACGGTTTCCACGTGAAAACCTTCCTGGCACAGGAAATCAGTGAGGGCCAGAAGAATGTCCCTGTCATCATCCACGAGCAATATTTTCGGCTTCGTGGACAAAGGTGACATGGTTCCTTTCTTTGAAGGCGGCCCTGAACCGGAGAAATTTTCTTTAGCCCTCCAGCAATACCAGACAAAAGCCCTGCAAGTTGCAGGCTTAGATGAGCAGTCCCTTTTCCCAAGTGGGAAAAACTGTCAAAAGATAAAAATGTATCAGTTTAGATAATAGGTGTATCTAAATTGATACATTTTTGACAGATGCTAACTCTGATTCTTTAAGCCATGGCGGTTGACGGTGTCCCCGGTAGGATAAAACAGAAGCGACTGCCTTCTCCGGGATTACTCTCCACCCAAATTGCTCCGCCGTGCAGCTCAATCAAACTCTTAGTGATAGCCAGGCCGAGGCCGGCCCCTCGGTTTTTCATTTCAGGAGATTGCCCACGGTAAAACCTTTCAAAAATTGTTTGTTGTTCTTCCAGGGGAATGCCACAGCCGGTATCACTGACACAGGTTTGAATTGTGCCGTCTTCCCGCTGCTTTACGGCTACTGTCACGGTCCCGGGAGGCTCAGTAAATTTGAGAGCATTATTGATGAGGTTGGTAAAAATCTGGATGAGTTTATCCCGGTCGCCTTGGATGAATCCAATTGTCGGGGAAATATGGGCTTCGAGGATGAGAGAGCGCTCATGCGCCATAGGTTGCAACGTTTCCACAACCTCTCTGGCGAGGCTGCCCATGTTCACGGGGCTCTGATGCAGATCCATGCGGCCGGCTTCGATGCGGGAAAGATCCAGCAGGTCATTAATCATCCGAGTGAGTCGTTCGATATTGTATTTCATACGTTCGAGATAAAATGATTGTCGGTCATTGAGATTACCGACTAACCCATCCAGCATGTTTTCCACCAGCCCTTTAATGGAGGTCATAGGTGTTCGTAGTTCATGTGAGACAATCGAAACGAAGGACGATTTTAACCGGTCTAATTCCTGAAGACGTTCATTGGCAGATTGCAGGTCTTGGGTGCGTTCTGTCACCCGTTCTTCGAGGGTTTGGGCGAGTTTCTCGACTTCCTCATAGGTTCGCGCATTGTCGATGGCCACAGCCACGTGACTGGCTATGGTTAAAAGCAAATCCAGATCTTCCTGTGTGCAGCGTTGGGGGCCCCGATCGGCTCCCAGATACCCCAGCACGCGTTGATGGCTCAACAGCGGGGCGCACACAAAGGACGTCACTCCCATTCGTCGACAGATTGGAAGAAGGAGCGGGTGCAACTTTTGAGCTATTTCTTCCAGATTGTATGCTAAAACCGGGCGTCCATAGACCAAAAGGGTTTCATCAATGCTACCTGGGGTAATGGCAAATTCAAGATTTCGAATTTGCTCCTCCAATTCCGGAGACAGTCCGGACACATCGGAAACCAGACCCTTATTGTCTTCAGGATCCTGGAGAACCAGGATCATGCGTTCGAATCCCAGGTTTTTTCGAAGGAGGTTGAGAACGGTGGAAAACAATTTTTGGACATCCAATGTCGAGGTAATCGCTATCCCGGTCTGGTGCAAGGTACTGAGTTGTGTGACCTGCTTCGTGATCGTATGAACATAATGGGAGATGGCTTCTTCACGTTGTTG
>DOFS01000402.1 GCA_003523945.1 Nitrospiraceae bacterium
AGGGTGAAATCAAGGCCGGTCACCTCCAGATCAAAATCGTTGGGATTTCGAACGCGCAAGTCGACTTGCAACCGTTGTTCAAACATCGTGGCGTCTAACGGGGTGATATTGACCAGCAGAACTTCCGGCGACTCAGGCTGAACAGACAAAGCCGGAAGAGAGTTGCATCCGATAAGGAAAAGGATTCCACACACGAAAGGAAGGGCCAGAGAAATTCGTTTCATCACCATAAAGAATCATACCTCAATCCAAAGTACAAAGCGATGGAAAATGCAACTATTCAAGAAACGGTCCAGTCAATCCAAATTAGATTAATTGATCAATCGTATTTGGTGCTTCGACGAAAGTGTGAACCTATTCTTTTGACTTTCAATTTACCCCTCCTCATTTTTTCCGGGAAAGTGTTCGGGGGTAAAGGTATAGGCGCATCGAATCGATCAGACACTTAAGTTCTATTTGGTGTTTCAGAGGTATGCCGGGTTTCGCCCCAGCAGGCGAGGCCCTTTTGTTCTGGCAAAAGGACCCAAAACCATTGATGCCCCATCCGGCCTCATTAAATAAGCTGAACGCAAACTTTTGGAGGGCGGACCAACTCGCTGCGCTCAGACAAGGCCCGCCGATTGATGGGAACGTCCACTCCTGGGCCAGGATGGCAGGCATCAGAAAAAGGCTGGGAGGGAGTAAGGAGTTGTGGTGCGCTCAAACAGTGCTCGCCAAAATATTGAATTCTGTCCTATGGATCACCTGGACCCAATGCGGATTTATTTGAATGAGAACGCCAAAGGTTTAACCAGATATCAGCAATTCGAGTTCAATTTTTTTAATTATTTCTTCTGGCGTGCGAGTTGCGAAAAGAATTGTATAACAACAGAATTTCCCCGTTTTCGATTGAGAAAATCCTAACAAGTTATCATTAAAAATGTTTTTCTCGCAGGGCATTGCAAGCTCCATCTAACCCCGGAAACAGGGATGAGGCCGTTATACCCATATTTCCTAAATCCTTCATGGCAGAATTACGATCGGATTTGGGTATATCGACTATTGTTAAATATTTCATATCGTCCTTTTTCTCCCAACAGGAAATAAAAAACTCAATATTGTATACATTTGAAAAAGTTACCACTGATTGTTGGGGTAGTGCCCTTTTATTATCACGTGCATTAAGAAGATGGGCTGAAAAAGCAGGAACTGGATCATGAATGTCTTGAACCACATTATGCTTTCTATGCCATAGGTCTTTGTCGAATTGATAAATTCTTACATACTGATCTTCTTTATAATCATTTTGGAATTTGTTAAGACCTTGAAAGGAGAAATAAGCAGCAATATGCGGAGATTCAGTCCAATCAAGTAACGGTGTTGGATATCCATGGTGTTGTGCCAGATATAAAAGTTCCCCATGTTCCTCGGGGTTACTAGTTGAGAAAGATCGTCCAATTGTGGCTGAGATATGCCTAGCCAGTTCTGGTATATCATTAATGCTATATCTTATTAAATCTCTTCGGCCATTTCTGTGGAAAGAAGTTTGTAGAGTGTGATTAGAATCGGAATGCCCCCTAAAAATCAGTCCATTTTTCTTGCGTTTTTCGTCTAGCGCCCATTGATTATATTCACTCCATGACATAACTAAATCGTGCGGTCCTGGAGGGTAGTCCTCTCTTTCGAAAATAGAAAATTGCCCTTTTGTTTCAATATCAGTCTCCCAATTGCCATGTAGCAAATTTCCTTCTAATCTCCCTGTGATTTGTCCATTCTTTGGAAACGAATCTGTGTCAGGAGGTAAAGGGTGATGAGAAGGAAAATTCTGTGGAGTAAAGGGAGTGAACTCGGTTAATTCCGCTGTGATTTTGTTACCCTTTTGCGTCCAGGTAGTCTTTGCATGGAATGGTGAGATATTTAGGTCAAAATCTCCTACCACAATTCGACCAATATAGGGGCTATCTCTGTCTATACTAAGTGAGACTATTCCTTTGTTGGTTCCCGCAATTGTTCCAATCCATTGCCCCCACATGTTCGTTTCTTGTGTCCTGAAAGGTAATCCCCTATCTTATGCTTAAAAAAAGTCTAACTCCTGGTGTACACAATATACTAGCCTTCAGTACTGCAACGCTGGTTGAACTTTGCCTCACTGCTTGAGTAGCTATGAACCAATCACCTTTTTGTTCCTCGAATTATCTGCCATGCTACCCAACACTTAAAAAAAAGTACAGATGGAATTTTGAGAAGAAATCGAAAAATAGATTCCCAATCAAGACTGGTGGGAATGATGTAGTGAGAGACGATGGTTCCTCGATTGCTAATGTCGGAAATGACCCATGCGAGGTTTATTGTTGGGCCCCTTTTGAATTGGACTGGTTTGGGATCATACAGAATATATGGTTCCTCGCTCTTTCAGGTATGTCCCTGAAAGGTTCGTCTCCCATGGTCCGTCGCCTGCCGGCTGGCCCAAGTGAGGGACGCTCTTATCGGTTGGCGGGCCTTGTTTGAGCGGAGCGAGTTGGTCCGCCCTCCTGAGACTGTCGTCCTCCCCCTCCAATGAGGCCAGAGGGGGCGTCAATGGTTTTGGGACCTTTTGCCGAAACAAAAGGGCCTCGCCTGCCGGGGCGAAACCCGGCAACACCGAACATCGCGTTCAAACGAAAGTTGGGGACACACCTGCGAGGCGTTAACCCGCCAACGTTTTTTCGGGCATCCCCCAATAGGGACTTCCGTTACACATCGTCAAGCTGTAAAGCCAGAAGCATAGATTCTGCGGAAAAAATCGAAGATGGATTCCCTATTTTCACACTTGAAAATCACTCATGCGAAGTTTACTGCTGGGTAGTTTGTTGAATGAACTGTTTCGCTTCGTTCACCTCGGGGAGATCCGAATTGGCCCGACTCCATATGTTTAGGAAATTGCTATAGGCTTGACGAGTGGCTTGTATATGGCCCAATTGAGCTGCCGCTCGCGCCAGGCCTAAGACTGACCGTGCCCGATTGGGATGCCATAAAAGCGCTCGCTCGAATTGTTGTTGGGCCTCTTTCGGCCGGTCGATGCCTAACAGGATTTCGCCATAGAGTTCATGGGTGGGCTTGATGAGATCGGGTGGGCCGGAAGGAGGCGGGAGGGATTCTTCCAGGACAGTGGCCCGATCTAGCATACGAATGGCATCTGAGTGGTTGCCGTTGATGAGATGTTTCAACGCTGCGATTTGCAACTTCCAGATTTGTGAGGTGATCGGTTCAGTCGATTCCGTGGAAGGTTCCGGGACCGCAGGACTTAACCCGGGATGTACCTGGTATGAAATTGGTTGATTCCGCACGGTGGCCATGCTCTGCGCAAATTCACGAACATAGACGGACATCGATGGCGCCTCGTCGCCAAAGCGATAGTCATTCACGTTCCACGCCTGATCGGCCAGTTCCCATCGTTCAGTTTCCAGAATAAAGGCGGCTACCATTTGATCGTAATTCCGACTGACTTTCCGGTCATAGCCAAGAACCTGTGTCTGTTCGCCCGATGACGATTGCGTCATATCCTGTTGCTTCTCCAATATCAGCGCCGCGGCGGCGTTGTATCGGCCTTGTTGGAGATAGGCATACTGTAACCAGTACAGGCTATGGTAATCCTGGAGGGATAAGGGCAACTGTTTGTCCTTGACCCAGGCCTGTGAACTTTTCCATCCGGCTTTGTTGGAAGCCTCCGCTTCATCCCACATACCCAGTTGAACAAAAATATGGGCGGGCATATGTTGCGCATGATGGGCCTCCGGTGCGATTTTGGCATAGCGTCTGGCTTGCGGCAGGGCCAGGATGGCGTGAATCGGATCGTCAAAGGCATGAATGGTGTAATGCGCGGCGCACGGATGATTGGGATTGACTCCATACACGCCTAAGGTCAGGGCACCCGCCTGGACGCGATATTTTTCCTGAAGGTCCGGCTTCTCATCATAGTGAGTAGCCAGTCCGAGCAGGGACAGGGCATACAGGCAGGTGGCTTCCAGATCTTCGGAGTATTCACTGGCAAGGCTTTCCATTCGGGCCGCATACGCCTGATCGCGGTCAAACTTGTCTCCCTCACCGAATAACGTGTTCACCGCCTCGAGATACCGACGTTCTCTGACCGTGGCCGACGCCGTATCGGAAACTTTTCCCAGGGCCGCGCGTGCGGCCTCAACATTTTCTTCACCCCAGACAGGATGATTATTCGCCATCGCCTCACCCCAATATCCCATCACAAAATTTGGATCAATCGTGGTCGCTCGACGAAAAGCATCGATCGCTTCTTCATACCAGAACGAATGCAAGGCCGCGACGCCCCTTAGGAAATGGGGATGGGCTTCTGTGGAGCCTGATGCGGGAAATTCAATGCTTCCCAATTGGCCCAATGCCGCATTTTCTTCTGATGAAGGGGAAGAATGAACCGACTCGCCAAGGCTTAATTGTGGGAGTGCCATGACGAAGATGGCACTAAGGAAGAACCGGAGACCGGATCGTCCCGGTGCGCATTCCGATGAATATCGCTTCATGAACATGAAAACTCCTGGGTTAATGACGGCGGCTCGTCATTGCTCTACAAATGATGCTGTTTCACCTTATCATTTTTGTTCAAAAAAGAATAAGACAAGAATGAATAATTGGAATGGTTCTTTATGATTTGAATTCACACTCAAGATTGTCATTCCGAACGAAGTGAGGAATCCTGAAATTCGAGACTTAAATCCTTCCATTGTAGATTTTCGCCATTTACTAAGGAGTCCTTTTTCTCTCTCCTCCTTTTTTTAATTTCTTTTTTTCGCATGATGGCTGCATTCACTTCTTGAGTTTCTTCAAAATACACGAGTTTGTTTATGTTGCATTTTTGGGTAAACCCTTTCACAAGTTTCTTCTTATGTTCATACATCCTGCGCTCTAAGTTAGAGGTCATTCCTACATACATGACATTATTGCTCCAATTGGTCAGGAGTTAGACATAATAGGTATGTGCCATAGAAAGGATTTCTCCCTCTGGTCGAAATGACAGGAGGGCCAATGAGGAGATTCTAGGGAACCTTGGCGCGACCGATGGTGTTGGCATCCGTGCCGAACCAAATGGTTTTGGTTGGTTGATGATAGACCATATGTCGAACGCTTCCGCCGCCGCTGGGGATATCGGTCAGACTCATGAACGTTTGAGTTCGTGTATCAAATCCGACGAGGCGATTGGGGTGGGCACCGGTTTCCACGAACCACACCCGGTCCTGGTCATCGACGGTCATCCCGTAAGGTTTGGCATCGGCTTCTCCCGGCGCCAACCATTCCTGAATGTCGCCTGTTTTGGCGTTGTAGGATCCAAGATACCCTTCGGCATAATCCACATACCATATGACGCCGTCCGAGGTGACTCCCAATCGTCTTGGTCGCGTTTCATTCCGTGAGAGCGGAATTTCTCGAACGGTCTTTGTCGCCTGATCTACC
>DOFS01000420.1:0-5621 GCA_003523945.1 Nitrospiraceae bacterium
AAAGTTGATTCGCTCGTAAGCCAAGCCGTTTCTGATACTCCTCTTCGCGTCGAGTCCGTTGGCTTGCGACAAAAAACTCCATGCTGTTTTCCACGGAAACCAAATTCACCTCTTCGGAATCGACGTGCTTGATGGTGCCATAAACTTGACCTTTCAAAAGACAGCTATCAGACAAAGGCAACCAGATTTCCTGGGGTGTTCCATGAAATATTCGCCCCCACTCCGGGGAATCATCTCCCCTAACGAGCGGACCAATATCACCTAACACTAGAGAGTGTCGCTGATACATCTGGACATCCCACTTGATCTTTGCTAAGTCACGGATTCGGTTATGAAGGGTTCGCTCGTCTTCGAGAACTTTCCTTTGAGCTGATCGCACAGATGTGTTTATGTCTATTTCAGCAAGCTCTGTGGGGATCATCTGGCGGAGCTTCTCATGCATGTCAGGACGAAGAAGTAGCTCTCGCAAATATGCTTCCAGCAAAGGCTTTTCTTCTGGAGACACTCTACTCAACCATTCTATAAATTCAGGCTGATTCATGCCATCATTTACAATATTTTCAAGTAGATGTAGTGTATCTGCTGGGTTGAGAAACTCGAGACAACCTTTATTCATAACGCTTTCTGTATTAGCGTGAACGCTGTCTCTGAACGTTTGAGTTCTAACGAGAGAATGCACAACAAACCTATCAATCAGCGGCTTACTCCTAAGGTCACAGCTTCCTTCGCGGAGACGAAGAACTAAATCATTGAACTTGGTCTCCGCTTCAGAAAGAATCGATTCGATACTCTCATCTCCGTAAAAATTGCCCTGTGCAGCGATTTTCGCCGTATTGGAGGAAAAAGGTGTGCATTTCGTTCTAAACACATAGACGTAGAATTGATTACGCCTACGACGAGATGAAAATCCCTTTAACAAGAACTGTGGGATAAAATGTGAATTAATAGCCATAGTTTTTCGTATCAGTAAAAATTCATAAGCCCAAAGCCTTGTTGAAAAGCTTATTGTGGGGTACGAATGGAGTCAATGGGAGGGGGAGGTAGTAGATTGCCTGAATGATGCCCACAAGTGGGATGATAGACTTATTATTTGAGAGCACCCTCTCCATTTCGATTGTGAAATGGAGGGCCCTTCTATCTGGTCTTTAGATGAAACAGGCCCAAAACATTGGTTTTGCTCTCACTTTCCGAGTGCACAAAACAAACGCTAACCTTCTCCAAGCAATTTCATCGAGGGGACTCTGGGAGCAAGAAGAATGTTTGCCTACTCCCACGCATCCTCCCGAGCATGCGTGGTCCGTAAACAGAAGGGATCACCCAGACCTTCCTTCCGTTTGTATGGGTTATAGTGAACCTATGGCGTTGAGGCGCAAACGACTGACTCCCAAACATTCTCACCCACGAAAGAGAGGTAGACGTGGAATAATTCTCGGCGCACTCTGGCGTTTCGTGGGGGCATGTGGGCGTACGGTGCGTGCGGTCATGAGAGCGGTGCTGGCCTCCCACCCGATTGTTCGGGCCGTCGTAATTCCTACCCTGCTCTTTCTGCTATGGCTCGGGGTCAACTGGGCGTTTCATACGTTCCATAAACCCACCGAAATCTTCTTTCCCTTGGATCAATCACTCAACAAGAGTCCGGTCCAGACCTGGAAAGAATACGAATCCCTCTTCCGGGAGCATGCGACCGCGGTCATCACACCTGAATTTCTGGCTGCCCTGGCCCAGGTCGAGGGCGGAGGCAATCCTGTGGCACGGACGTATTGGGAATGGCAGTTGACGTGGAATCCCCTGGCGCTGTACCGACCGGCGTCGAGCGCGGTTGGCATGTACCAGATCACCGACGGAACCTTCCGCGAGGCAACCCGCTATTGCATTCACGACCACGTGGTGGTCGAGGACGGCCCGTGGCACGACCTTCACTCCTGCTGGTTCAACAGCCTGTACACCCGCATCCTGCCAAGCCATGCCATCGAGTTGACTGCCGCCTTGCTCGATCGCCAAGTCACCCAGACGCTAGGACCGAAGCGGATCGGCAAGGTCACACTCCAGCGGAAGCAGGATCTGGCCGCCGTGATTCATCTCTGTGGAGCGGGAGCCGGGCGCGCCTATGCCGCACGCGGACTCAAGTTGACCCGTCATCAACGGTGCGGCGACCACGACGTGCGCGCCTACCTGGCAAGGATTAATGCGTTGAAGCACAAGTTCGCCAAACCGGCGACAGAAGACAAGACGATCCGCCAGGAGCGCTAATCTCACCCGTATAGATATTTCAAATAATTTCCAAAACTTTATTGTCAGCGAGGCTCTTTCGCTACAGACCGACGCCTGCCGGCTGGCCCAAGGGAGGGACGCTCTCCTCAGCGGGCGGGCCTTGTGTGAGCCCTGCGAGTTGGACCGCCCTCTTAAGACTGGCGTCCGTTCTCTCCTAAGGCCAGACGGGGCGTCAATGGTTTTGGCCACTTTTCCCGAGAGAAAAGTGGCTCGGCTGTCGGGCCGAAACCCGGCATGTCTCGTTTAATCAACGAATCCACGGTTAGTAAAATGTGAGCACAACCCTGAATATTTGGGTTCGTGTAAAGCGGAAATGTATTGGATTTTGTAGGTACGCCCTCTTCATCATTCTGAACTTACCCACACATCCCGTCGTTCGTTGATTCCTTAAATTTGTTTTATTGCCGGCACGTGATGATCATCCCGGGAATTCTACTCCTGCCAAAGCTCAGGATGTTTTTACAACCGGTCGATTCCCTTCGTGTTCGCCATTTCCCATTCATGTCGCCTCCGGCGTATTCGTACATTTAAACCAGCGTTTTTCAGCCTCACTGTTTTCCACTACGATCACATGAGGAACGTCGGTTAAAGAGTCCGGGTATCGATCCAGGTCACGTTTCCCGTTCGGCGTTTCACTTCTGCATACATGTGCGCCGTACCCCCAGGCCCATCGCCGCCGCCACCATCCCACAGGCAGATAAAGTGCACCTTTTCCACGCCATACGTGAACGCAGTATCGAGCAGCCACAGATTGCACCGTTCGTAGGGGTCCACACCTTGGGAGGGTGGGCCCAGCTCCTCCGGCGCCAAGCGGATGGTAGTCGTGAGTTTGGCTTTTGCTGCTAAATATCGGTCGCGCCACATTTCACCCCTGCACATGACGGATTTCTGGATGAACTCCGGCTCGTGGAATGGCTGAAGCCACTGGACGACCACTTGGCGGTGCTGACAGGCCTCGGTGAACAGAAGGTCGCCGCCACAGGCGCCTTGAGTGAGTGCAAGATCTTCGGGACCAGCTTTCAAGTGATCCAAGGCCTCGGCGATTTTCTGGGCGGCAACGAATTCTTTTTCTGCAGGAAAACGCGGGGAAGGTCTGTCTGGTGCGTCAATCATGTGACCGCTAAAGAGAAATACCCGTCGGGGTTCCCAGCGATCTTCAGACTTCTCAATCTGGTGGCCTGCGGGATCGAGTTTCGTTTTACCCATGTTTCCCTGATTTATGTTGTCCTGTTTGATTACTCCAGGATCTGAATCATGTCAGTGCGAAAAACACCCCTTAGGATATCTTTTATTGTTGAACTTGCTGTTGCGCCGCCTGAACATTGGCGTTAAACGATGGACGTGGCTTAATCAGGAATATCCCATCGCGAATGGTTAACAGCACCGCGGAGACTCGCGGCTCGGCATGCACCACTCTGTTCAGTTCTTGAATAACCGCCGTGTTGGTATCCGGAGCAGGAAGTTTGAGCACATCGCCATTCCACAGGACATTATCAATCAGAATGAGGCCATGGTCCGATATCAGATTCAGTGCCTGACGAAAATAATGCACATAGTTGGCCTTGTCGGCATCGATGAAGATCAAGTCAAACGATCCGGTCAACGTCGCCATCGTTTCCAGGGCGGGTGCGAGGCGGAGATCAATTTTTGCGCCGTGGGGGCTTTGGCCCCAGTACCGTTTGGCCATGGCCGTGGACTCAGGATCGACATCGCACGTGAGCACCTTCCCGTCTTCCGGCAGACTTTCGGCAAAGCATAAGGCGCTGTAGCCGGTAAACGTCCCGATTTCCAACACCCGCCTGGCTCCTATGCTTAACGCCATGACTTTTAAGAATGCGCCTTCCAGCGGACCGACCACCATCTGAGGACTATTTATAGTTCGATAGGTTTCCTCCCGGAGTCGCCGACACACGTCTGATTCCGGAAATGAGTGCGCTTCGGCATAGGCTTCAATATCCGGCAACACTAAGGATTTCATGTTCTACCCCCTTTGCAGTCAATCATCTCCTCACCCTGTTCTTCTATGACCACATTGTCCTTCGCCCTACAGACCTCCCGCAAGCCACCTCGACCATTTTCATGTTTTTTCTCTCTCATGGTTGGTCAGTCTTTCCGTGCCTAAGCAAACCGTCACACGCTCACACACATGGGCAATTCCGTTCACACATCGGTGAAAGCTTCTTGCCAATTTCTCAAGGGCTGCCTTACAGTGAGCCGGTCATCCGGTGAACCATTTACCACTCATTGAGGAAACCGCTCATGTCCGCCGACGCTGCTCTTGATCCGCTGAAACAGACCTTGCGACAGATCCATCACCTGCAGGATGCCGCAGCCCTGCTCTCCTGGGATCAGGAAACCTATATGCCACATGGAGGAGGAGCCATTCGGGCGGAACAGCTTGCCACCCTTCAAACGCTGGCACATGACCAGTTTGTTTCATCTGAGATGGAGGCACGGCTGGGTGCCTTTGTGGATCTGTCCACCGGCACGCTTCTCCCTGAGCATACATCTGCCCTGGACGAACCCTCACAAGCCCTCCTTCGCGAAACCTGGCGGGACTTTTCCCGTGCGAAAAAATTACCGTCGGCATTTGTCAACCAGCTTGAGCGGGAATGTTCTTTAGCCCAACAAGTCTGGGCGGAAGCCAGGAAGACGAATGATTTCCAATTGTTTTTGCCGAACCTTCAACGAATGGTGAAACTCAAGCACCAGGAAGCCGAATATTTGGGGTACCAGGATTCTCCCTACAATGCGTTACTGGATACCTACGAACCGGGATCGACCGTGGCGCAATTACGACCACTCTTTTCCACGTTGCGGACGGAGCTGATCCGTCTGCTAAACCATATTCGTCAGTCTCCTGTCCAACCCGACACCCGACTCCTGACGCAATCGTATGGACAAACCCCACAAATGGACTTCGGACGACTCGTGCTCAAGCACATGGGCTACGATTTTCAACGAGGACGATTGGATTTGTCGGAGCATCCATTTACGACGGCATTCCATCCAACCGATGTACGGGTGACCACGCGCGTATTCGAAACTGATCTCCCCTCGTGTCTCTTTAGTTGTATTCACGAAGGAGGGCATGGCCTGTATGAACAAGGATTACCCACAAACCAATATGGCACACCTTTGGGCGAATCCATATCTTTGGGTATTCATGAAAGCCAATCCCGTTTATGGGAAAATTGCGTGGGACGTTCGCGGGCGTTTTGGCATTATTTTTACCCGAAACTTCAAGAGGTGTTTCCGGCCCAATTGAGCAAGGTCAGTAAAGAGGATTTTTACCTGGCGATCAATCGGGTAACCCCGTCGTTAATCCGGGTGGAAGCCGATGAACTGAC
>DOFS01000420.1:5756-8002 GCA_003523945.1 Nitrospiraceae bacterium
TGCGATTTGAAATTGAGCTGGACATTCTTGAAGGCCGCTTGCAGGTAGAAGATCTGCCAGAGGTCTGGAACGCCAAAATCCAGGAATATTTGGGGATTGTCCCTTCCTCCGATGCGGAGGGCGTGCTGCAAGACGTGCACTGGTCCTTTGGAGCCTTTGGCTATTTCCCCACCTACACGCTCGGAAATTTATATGCGGCAATGCTGTTTCGGCAGGCACAAAAGGATCTTCCGGACCTCGATCAGGCAATCAGCCAAGGCAACTTACTTCCCTTGAAAGCCTGGTTGAATGACCGGGTGCATCGTTGGGGACGACAGTATCGGGCCGCCGACTTAATCAAGCGTGTGACAGGTCAAACCCTGACTCCTGAACCCTTCATTCAAGACCTCAGAGAGAAATTCGGCACCCTGTATCAATTTTCGACAACCTCTCCGACATCTTCATCCCAGTAAATTCTCACATTTATTGGAATTTTGACATTTTCAAGACACCATCTCCGACAGATTGCCCCCAAATTATTCTTCTCCCTACCCTGGCCTCAC
Source organism: Nitrospiraceae bacterium (assembly GCA_003523945.1). GTDB lineage: Bacteria > Nitrospirota > Nitrospiria > Nitrospirales > UBA8639 > Nitrospira_E. Next base: position 6,299 of record DOFS01000420.1, read on the forward strand.
TAATTCACTCGTTGCCTCTTCCCCCTGAAGGGGAATAACAGGAACGACGCGTTTCAACCCTTTTTAAAGGAGCGTGTTTCGTGACTATCAATTCACAAAAAGTTTCGGTTTTCATGTTTGCCCTTGTCCTTTCAATTGGTCTGTTATTCCCCATGCCCTGGGCAGAAGCCACCGTGAACAAGATTGACATTAATTCAGCCAGTCTTGAACAACTCGAAGCCGTCAAAGGCGTCGGACAGGATATTGCCCACAACATTCTTTCTTATAAAAAGGATCATGGAGATTTCAAAACACTCGAGGACCTGGGAAAGGTGAAAGGCGTGGGAAAAGTCAGGTTGGAAGCCCTGCGGGAGGCCTTTACTGTGGGCGCAACAGCCTCTCCTGGGGACACCCCGCCCAACAAATAACCCCGGACTTTTTTCGATTTCAAGACCGAGGCCGGACCCTGTTCGGCCTCGTGCCCCCTAGACCTTCGTATCCCTCAATAATCCTACCGCCGGCATACACCGACATCCAAATATTGATAGGAGTTCAATACCCCATCGCAGCATTCAAGGTTTTTACCTGTGCGGGTGACAATGTCATGGCATCGGTCGCTTCAATTCGCGAGGGCACAAGCATAATGGTATGAAAGGAAATATCCCGGATGGCAAGTTTTTGCTCGGGATTGTCTGCCGGGCCTAATTCCACTGCCTCAACGGCACTCATAATGGCGCTGGTATCCATAGGGCCATATTTCTCGACCACCGTGTGAATAATTTCCATGACCTGTTGATTGACTTCGGGTTCCTTCATGATCCGGTCAACAAGGCTCACTACCCGCTCAGCCTGTTCCGTGACATCAAAATTCTCTATCCGTTCCTTCCGACGCAGGAAGAGCAAGTCATTATCCACATCCTTGCTAAAGGCCCCATAGGGAAATCGTACGAATTCAAAATGTAACCCTTTCAACCCTTTCCCTAACATCTGCAATTCACAGAGGAATAATAATTGCTGAAGTTTCACGTCACTCATCAGACCCATGGATTCGGTCATATGTAAAGTGTAGATCAGCAAAGCCCGGTCACCAGTCACTTCTGAGGGTTTTCTCATACGTTCTCCCTAAATTTCCTCTCCCACGCCAAACCCGAAAAATAATTCTTGACCACCTTGTGTAATTGGGGTTTAATATCTTTCCTCTTTCATTAAGAAAGTTTTTAACATGCCTAAACCTGTTAAAGAACTCGAAACACTCAAACATCATCTCCAAAAAAACAGTCTCAAACTGACTCGTCAACGCGAGTTGATTTTGACGACCTTCCTGAAGATGGAGCATGTGACTGCCGAGCAGTTATATCATATCCTCGCCAAAAAAGACCCTCATATTGGCCTGGCCACCATCTATCGTACGCTCAAACTCTTCTGTGAAACCGACCTGGCACAGGAACGCCATTTCGGGTCACAAACACAATTCGATAATGTGTCCCATAAAGGACATCATGATCACCTGATCTGCACCTCTTGCGGAAAAATTGTCGAATTTCAAAATTGCCAGATCGAACATTTACAAGAAGAGGTTGCAAGAAAAAACGGCTTTACCATTCAAACCCATAAATTAGAACTCTACGGCCTCTGCGAAAACTGCAAACCCTCCCAATGAGTCTATCTTTTTCTTTTCATTGGTCCACAGCTTTTTCCTTTTGATAACGAATACTTCTAATTCTG
>DOFS01000490.1:0-5244 GCA_003523945.1 Nitrospiraceae bacterium
ATGCCCATCACCGCTGATAAAACAATCACGTGAAAATTCATTGTACGGTTCATCACTTCCTCCTTTATGGTTGTTGAGATAATCCTGTTTCTATCCTGACGGGTATTTCCAATTTTCATGTCTTGACTCCTTTAATTATTTTTTCCCTAGTTGTACATTTAAATCTGTCACGCTTAGGCTGCCGCAGTCCGACGAGTCCCATCAGCGTGCAATGATTCCTGCCGTGCAAACCACTTCCCAATGACCTGATCGACCGACAACTTCCCGCCGCCCGTCAGCATTAACGACAGACCCATGCCAATGACGAGCAGGTGATACTCAAATCCTTCACCGGCCTGTTGACCAAACCAGTTCATAAAAAACCCGTTTGACCAGTGCACCGTCGCAATGGCACCTAGCATGATGATGCCCAAACTCGCGGCTGTGAACCGCGTCATAAATCCGGCTGCCAGTGCCAGTGCGCCAACCGACTCTCCCATAATCACCAGAAACGCAATCAGCCAGGGCAACCCCATTTGTTCCGTAAAGAATCCCATCGTGCCCTCAAACCCGTTTCCTCCATACCATCCCAGTAGCTTCTGAGCGCCGTGAGGAAAAATGACTAAGGCCAGCATCACTCGCAAAATCAACGGCGCCCACCGCTCTTCTGTTTGAAATAATGTTTTCATGGCTAACTCTCCTTTGTGAATGAATACATGTGATTGATTTGTCGTTGTGTGTTCTCACCAAAGCTTTGTTGAACTCTTACCCTTTACATATGGCAAGAGCCGTTCCAACTTGCCGGATGGAAAAATACTCACATAACTCATTGAATGAATGAGTTTTTTAAGGAAGGCTCTGGTGACTCAGCAGATGAGTGTCGAATCAAAAGATGACGATATATCGACTCGTGACGAGGGGACGACAATTCGGCAAATACAAAACGGCGAAGGTTTTCTATTCAAAAGTCGGGTTCGAACAGCACTTATGGTTTTTCCCAAGTAAGAAGTTCACGGAATAGGATGAATACCAACGGCATCAATGCTGCAAACTCCGTTGGTCTTTATTCGGTTCTCCTACAATTATCGAGAGTGGTCAGTTCTTTATCAGGATGTCGTCAACCCTCCGGCGCAGACACGCTGCCACGCCGTTGAAAATGTTCTTCAACGATGTGAGTGATAAGACGGTCGCTCCGCCGAAGGTTGCGCCCCTGGGCGAATGTCGTATAGCGGTGAACGCCGGCCAGCATGCCGCTGTGCGTCGCCACCCGATAGAAAGCTTCCGGTGCGAGAGGCTTTCCGTTGACCGTCACATCCGTAATCCGGCTGCCTGAGGGACGCTGGTAATCCACCGTCCACCCCATCCCCGATGTTTGGATTAACCCACCGACCATGGCTAGTGGGTCAGCGGCTTTCTGGTTCGTCGCGGTCTGTTCGAGAATCTTGAGGATCTGCGCCCCGCTCAGGTCTAAGGTCACCAGTTTTGATGAGTGTGGCAGCAGCGTGTAGAGGGTTTCGCGGGTGATCGGCCCCGCACGGAGAGTCAACCCGTACCCGACACCCGGCAGCAACGCCACATCGGCGCCGGTCTCCTGACGCAGCATCTCGCCCACCAGTTGGTCGAACGGACTGGCTGTCTTGTACTGCCGGCCAATATCCTCCCCGGCCGTGCCCACAACCGCTTCAAGTTGTTGACGATGCGGTTCGCGCAGCTTATCGATCAGCGCGGACACGTCCGGAGAGGGCTGACATTGATCATTCCAGAGCACGTGCAGGGTTTGTTCGACACCGGCAACCCGTTTGTCATTCATCCGGACCCGTAATTCACCGACCAACACCCCATTCGAAAATGCCTCCACCAACCAGGTGTCATTTATTTTTTCCGGCGGTTCGGTCCAATTGTGCGAATGGCCACTGAGAATAATGTCGATACCTTTGACCTCTCGCGCCAGTTTCCTGTCAACGGCCATTCCCTGGTGTGACACCACCACCACGACATCACTCTGTTGACGTAGCTCTGGAAGATACCGGCGAGTCGCATCAATGCCACTGGAAAAAAACACCGACTTAATATTTTCAGGGTTGGTGGTTTGACCGGTATTGTGGTAGCCGAGCGCCAGAAAGCCGACTTTGACGCCCCCGAGGGTCACCACCCGCCAAGGCTGTCCGAATACCGGCTCGCCGGTCTCGCGTAACGTGACATTGGCCGCCAGCATGGGGAAATCGGCCAGAGCAGCCAGTTCTCGTGTTCGATCCAATCCATAATCGAAATCGTGGTTCCCGAGTGCAAGAAAATCGTAACCCAATGCGTTCATCAGCCGGATCATCGCCTCACCCTTGGTAAGATCCCCAAGCAGATCGTCAGAAAATGTATCGCCGGCGTGAACCGCAAAGACATTCTCATCACCGCGAGCTTCGCGAAGTTGCCGGAGCAACGTGGCCTGACAGGCAAAACCGCCCGCCCGCCCGCTTCGTGTAAAGCCTGGTGTCCCTTTGCGGGAACCACCGGTCTGCGCCGTGGCATTGTCAGATGCTACTACGATGGGATAATAGCGACCGTGAAAATCGTTCGTATGAACGAGGGTAAATTCTTTCGAAAAGGCCGCACCCTCATTAAAGCCAGGCACAGCCATGGCCATCACCATCATTAATAATAAACTCAACCGTTTTAAACAGATGAGGGTTCGTCCACTGATGGCCATTGGGGTCTTCCGAGAACGGCGAGTACAATCCGGGGTTTAATTATTTGAATGAAATATATGCGTAATTGTCCATTTGCAAATTGATGTTCACCGTTGCAGCAGAAACCGCAATTTTCACATCCGGAGCGATGTCACTCGTGGCATACCCGTGGTGGGCCGCGGCTTGTCCGCACACATAAATATCCACCCCGGCATTTTTCAGCTCCCGGATTAAGGCCAGATCCGGATTCTGCGTCTTCCCCAAATCCTTCATGTAGGAATTGGCATGCTTGGCATAGGCTTTGTGCGATAGAGCCGCTTTGGTGGCTGCCCCGTGCAGGATGACAGCCATTTTGAACCCATGTTCGATCCCTGCAGATGCTTGGGTATACTGATTGAGGATCAATGCCGCCCGGTCGAATCCCTTGAGCACACCACCCGATCTTTCATCGGAGGTCATGTCGATGATCACTTTTGAGTTCTTCTGTGGAGGAAGTGCGGCGTCGGGTAATGCCACGATTCCCCCATGGTCTTTAATGACAGGATGTCGAAATTCGGGATTTCCGATCGGATCCGCAAAAACGGGAGTGGCCACCCCCAATACTAAAATGCTCATGAGAATAGTTTTCATGGAATATTTCCTTGGATAGCAGGATGTTGATGAATGTGATTCAAACCCTTTTTTATTCATCTTCAGGCCGGTGAAATTTTTACAGCACACCAATTTGTTTCTCATGCATGGACATTCACACCATACCACTTCATGCCGGCTTCAAAACTATCTAAAACCCTGGGAGGAGGCTAAATGAGGACCAAAAGAGTAGACATGCGGCAAGGTAAAGCTAAAGCCCTGCGACACAAGGAACGAGGGATTGTTTCAGATGGGCGAAATCCGATTGATGATATTTTGAATCGTAACGGAGAAGAAAACAAATGAGGAGGAGCAATGGGTTGTGAAAAAGGCAGGTCTTATCGAACCAGCAAGGCGTGAATGTGAAGAACAGCGATACTGGATTACGGCACCAACAGCAGCATCATGACCCCAATAAACATTTCTTGTCATGATCATCCTCGGAGTAAAATCTGGCCTCGATGGTATTTCCCTCAGGATCGGGAAAATAAATGGAGGTTCCTGTTCCCTTCGCCCCCCACCGTTGAACAGGCCCTTCACTGATGGCAATCTTATGGTCACGAAGTCGACGATGTAAGTCCTCCCAATCTTTTTTGGTGAGTGAAAGGCAAAAGTGGTTCAGATTGCCGAAGCCTTTATCTGCCGAACTGTGTTGCTCCCACAATTTCTTGGGAAATAAATCTATCACGGTATCCTGATTGATGCGAACGGAGGGAAACGGCGCGTTCCCGGCACGATAGTCTTCCAGACGCTCTGCGGGTAGCATCAGAATTCTTGTGTAGAAATCGATTATGGTTTCATCATCTTCAATATTCAGCACAATGTGATCGAGAAATCCTTGCATAGACATTCTCCACGGTTCGCTCCACACCATTAGGACGGGCGGGAAATTCCGAGCTTTTTCATTTTGGAGATCAACGTGGTGCGTTTCATCCCCAACCGTGCCGCCGTGCCTCCAGCGCCGCCGATTACCCATTTGGTATCCTGGAGCGCACGGAGGATGTGATCCCGTTCGGCTCCTTCTAATGTTGTTATGGGCTGAGTCGACCGCTGAACGTTTGCTTTGAGGTCCAATAACGGCACAGCCAGCTCGGACCCCTGGGAAAGAATAACCGCGCGCTCAATCAGGTTTTCCAGTTCACGAATATTCCCGGGCCAGGGATAGCCTGCCAGACGTTCCATCGTCTTGGTCGGAATGGTCTCGATGGGCTTTTTCATCCTGGTGGCATACCGCTGGGTAAAATACCGAACGAGAATGGGGATATCCTCTTGCCGGTCGCGAAGAGGCGGAACCGTGATGGGAAAGACATTCAACCGGTAATACAGGTCACTTCGAAACTCGCCGGCTTCCACCATCTGCATTAAATCGCGGTTGGTGGCCGCGACCAGTCGAACATCGACACGGATCGTACGCGTCCCGCCCAATCGTTCAAACTCCTGTTCCTGAAGCACCCGAAGCATCTTGGATTGCAACTCTAATGGCACTTCCCCGATTTCGTCCAAAAAAATGGTTCCGCGATGCGCAAGTTCAAAGCGGCCGACCTTTTGAGAAATAGCCCCTGTAAAGGCACCTTTTTCGTGGCCGAATAGTTCGCTTTCCAAGAGACCTGTGGGAATGGCCGCGCAGTTTATTTTGACAAAGGCCTGGTCTTTTCGCGTGCTGAGTTGGTGGAGAGCTCGGGCAATGAGTTCCTTGCCTGTGCCCGTCTCACCCAAAATCAGCACGGTTGAATCGGTTGGGGCGACAATTTCCAATTGTTGAAGGACACGCATTAAGCCCGTACTCTCGCCGACAATCTCCTCGAAGTTGGCTTCTGTCCGAATTTCATCCCGGAGATAGACATTCTCCTTTTCCAGCTTTTCTTTTAATTCGGTAATTTCCCGATAGACAAGAGCATTATCGAGGGCAATCGCCACCTGTCCGGCGACCTGCGTCAGCAGGTCGGCATCCGCC
>DOFS01000490.1:5428-7326 GCA_003523945.1 Nitrospiraceae bacterium
CATGAGTGGCACACAACATCCGAATTTCACGCCCTCCGCGATCAACTGTCGGGCGGTGACGGAATGAAATTGCTGCAGATCGGCTTCATGCCAACACACCGTTTTTCGTGATCGAAACGCTTCTCCGGCCGGCGTGTCATCAAGCTCAATCGGATGACTTCCCCCCAACAAGCCTTTCCCTGAAGGGAAATTCAGCACATGTCGATGAAAGTTCTTCGCATCCGGATTATAGAAATATAAGCTGGTGGCTTCATGCGGAATCACCCGTCGCAAGGACGTAACCATGGTCGAAAACAAATTCCCAAGGTCCAGCTTCGACACGATGGCATTGTTCACGTCCAACAAAACTTGCAGACGATCCCGCTCGCGGCACAATTCCTCTTGATGCAGGACATTGTCCACCGCAACCGCCACCTGTCTGGCGACCTGCAGCAGAAAGGTCAATTCCGACTCCTGGTAGGTGTCCTTTTCCACACTCGCGAAGTCGAGTGATCCCAGACGGCGCAATGAGGTCGTCAGCGGGACGGTACAAATCGACTGCACGCCGTCTTCGCGCATCAGGGGCAGCACTGTTGTAAAGCGGGAGTCTTGTGTCAGATCTGAAATAATCAACGGCTGCTGGGATTGCCACACCCAGCCACTCGGATGGGTGTCCAGGTCCCATTCTTTTCCGCCCTGAATATCCGCAGGAATATTGGCCTGAATAATATAGTCCTGGATGGTGTTACGGTCGGGCCGATACAGAGCCAGACCAATAAAATTGAGGGGAACAATCCGAGGAAGGCGTTGAGCCAGGTCCTGTATCAGATTGGTGAGGTCCCGGTGGGCGGCGATCGCCTCAGAGACCTCGAGCAGGGCTTGATAGCGCGACGATTGATCTCCCAAAACCGACTGAGTGCGTTGATCCATAGGGGTATAGTATCGCCGATTCCCCCTCACAAAACAAAGCGACCTTACCCTTTGTGTCTCAGGTCGTCAAAGAACTTTAGGAGGCGAGGCAAACGTGATCCCGATATCCTGGACCTCCCGGTAGGGAAGGAGCCAGACCAACGATTCATCATGCAGGTCACCAACTTGAATTCGATTACCCCAGGGATCCCGGAAGTCACATCGAAAATCCGGATGGACCTCCAGTCCGTATTTCTTGGTGATTTTTTCCCGAACTTCACGCACCTGAGCGTCATCCCGGACCATGATGCCGAAATGTTTGGTGCGATCCGGTTGAAGGGTTTTCACTTCAAAGATTGCCAAAAACTGATGCTCTCCCATTTTGCACCAGGCGGCCCCCTCCCCGCCTCGTAGCATCTCAAGATTGAAGACATCCGCATAAAACTCGACGGCTTTCTGCGCATCGTCAACTTCAATCACCACATGATTGACTCCATAGACTTGTACGGGCATAACAAATGCTCCTTCCTCTATTTTTTTGTAATGATGACCCGTTCATTGGATGCCGGAATATCCTGCATGTGGCTTTCGCCAAATCCGGCATGGCGGAACATGCGGTCATATTCACGGAAGACATAGGCATCCCCGGCGGGAGTGGTGGCCAACATAATCAAGCAGAACTCCGCCATCGGCCCCGGAGAAATGCGATCTTCATTAGGAATAAATTCCACCGTAATGACAAATCCCCCGGCCTTGAGCGAGCCATAAACCTTTTTCAAAAAGCTGTCACAAGTAGCGACATCGAAATGGTGTAAAAAATTCGTGAGAAGGATCACATCATAGTCCTTCGCAAATTCCATATCAAAAGCACTCCCCGGCAATTCATGAAATCGTTTGATGATCCCGGCTGCCTGCGCATTCTCTCTGGCCACGGTCAACACATTGGACCAATCCTGTGCCGTAATGTCCGCCTCCGGGATTGTGCGGGCGATTTCGATGCCGAACACCCC
>DOFS01000070.1 GCA_003523945.1 Nitrospiraceae bacterium
CGGCAAACCGCATCCGACCGCCAAAGAACAAATCAAAGCCTTTGCCATCCTGAAACAAGGGCAGCAGGAAAGGCCCGATTTCATCAAAAGCTTGCAGGATCAGGTCCTACAGGAACTGGCCAAGATCGCCGTCCCACGGGAAATTGAAATTGTCCCGTCACTACAAAAAACCCGGTCCGGCAAAATTGCACGACTAAGTCCTCAAGCTCTTGCTTGCAACATGGCCGTCCCGGATACCGCCGGTGCTAAGAGCCATCGAACTTCTTTGCGACAAGTCTCCGGTGCCAAGCCGGAAGGGTCTCAGGTTTGACCACCGACACCACTTCCGCCAGGACCTGTTTCCCAAGGCGTTTGCCGAGGGCAGCCAACGTGCTGCGTTCACCGTCAGTGAGCCGCACTCGTCCCGTAATCTGGTTTCGCAAAAGACGATTTTCTGCGACCAGGTATTCGTTCCGCAACAACAGTTCTTGGTCCACTGTTCCGGTAATATAGGCGAGTATTGTTTTCCACTCCATGGCTCCTCCACTTGGTCATGCTGAAGTTTCTAGCGGTGTGGGATATGGGGGATAGATTAGGGGAATGACAAACGGGAGCGAGTACTGCGGCTACTTTGAAATTACCATCAAAACGGGGGTTCGAGTTTTTTGACCCTACGAGATAATCCCTTGAAGCAGAGAAACGGTTTGCTGGAGTGTCAGCAGGATGAGCGTAGCGGACCCTGCCATTCCGTGCATCAAGCCTACGAATAGGGCCCGGTAGGGAAAAGCGGTTGAATGTGAATGGTGATGGTCGGTCGTTTGGTGATTGATTTCTCCCCCATGGGAATGCGCAGGCACATGAGGAGGTTGATGAAGGTGTTGGTGCCCATGTCCCTGCTTGAACGTGTGGCCACCGAATGGTTTTTGGTCGCGAGTGTGGCTACAGCCCCCGCGTGATCGGCCTCGATCGCATGTCTCATTCCCACCGGAAACCCGAGTCCCAATAAACCGACCTTTAGGGATCGCCCTGACGGTTTAAAGCGTTGATCTGAGAAGTCACCCAGTCATACCAGTGTTGAAGTCCCTCGCCAGTCGTGGCCGAAACCTGAAACACTTGAAGATTGGGATTCACCTGATGAGCAAATTCCAGGCACTTTGTCACATCAAACGTGAGATGAGGCAGAAGATCAATTTTATTCAGGATCATAGCGCGTGCATGTTGAAACATATGCGGATACTTTAACGGCTTATCTTCCCCTTCCGTGACGGAAAGAACCACGACTTTTGCCTGTTCCCCTAAATCAAATAACGCAGGACAGACCAGATTGCCGACATTTTCAATCAACACCAGTGAATTGCATGGGGGCTGGAGCGATTCCAGTCCTCGTGCCAGCATGTCGGCTTCTAAATGGCACCCGGCCCCGGTATTAATTTGTACGACCGGGCACCCCGCTTTTCGTATGCGCTCGGCATCAAATACGGTTTCCTGATCCCCCTCGATCACCGAAATGGGTATATTATCTTTCAAATCATGAATCGTGCGTTCAAGTAGCGTCGTTTTACCTGAACCCGGCGAACTCACGAGGTTGAGGGCCACAATATTTCTGCCGAGAAACCATCCACGATTTCGTTCAGCCAGGCGATCATTTTTCGCTAAAATGGCTTGTTCCAGGTGAACAGTGGTTCCGTGTTCGCGTCGATGGTCATGATGAGTATCATGCTCATGCTCGTGATGGTGGTGCCCATGATCATGGGTATCATGGGAATGGGATTGATCGGCAGGGGAATGGATAGTTTTTTCGGTGTGCCCTGTTTGCAAGTTCGTCATTCTTGGATTGGCTGTATCAGAGCACCCGCATGTCGTACACATCAGGCTGTCACCATGTGTTTCACAAGCAGTTCCTCTCCCGTGAGCCGCATGATGTCGATGGAACCACACGGACATCGGCCATAGAGTTGCTCGAGTTCAAAATGCGTTCCACAGGTTCGGCATTCAGCTGTTCCCGGAATTTCAAGAATCTCCAAGTCAGCGCCTTCCACCACGGTTCCTTGACTGACAATGTCGAAACAAAACCGGATGGCTTCCGGCAAGACTGCACTGAGTTTGCCGATGGCGATCGTCACTCGCCTCACCGGCTCTCCACGGGCCTTTTCTGTGACAATGGACACAATATTTCGAGTAATTCCTAATTCGTGCATGCCAACCTGTCCGGAACGGTGGTTGTTCCACTGGCGGTGACTTCAAAAAGAGTTGTTAAGGGTTCATGCCATAGCCGCTCGGTGAGCTCGGCTTTCACCTTTTCGAGAGTGAGTGAGTCTGAAGGCGTTTTCTGTTCCGACTCCACCTGTTCCACCAGTTCGAAAAATTGAGCAGGAACAAATCCCTCTCTGAGTTCCACGTCTACCGTTCGATCGTGCTGGGTGACCCACCAACGGAATTGCATGTGCTGATTGCAAACAGCAGGTTGGTGAGGATCGAGTAATTGAAACCGCTTTCGACTTACACACCGAGTCACAAACTCGATGGCATCACGGACACCAGGACCCGGATGGGCGCTGACAACGAATAAACCCCTTCGATCCCATAATTGCTCATGAGACAGAGCCCATCCCGCCGCCTGCATGGCGCGATACCCGACGCTGGCTCCCCAAATCGCGTTGCCCTGATGAAACGCAAGAAGTCCCGCATAGGTCAACCGTTGGAATTGCCCGTCTTCAAGGATTTCCAGTATTTCAGAAGTCAATAATTTCATGACTATTCTTCTCTAGCAGATTCGCGGCAATTGATCACCCACCAGCGTATCCACGATTCGTGTTCCTCCAAAGGTGGTGGCAAGCATCACGGTTCCTGCCGGTGAGGCGTTGACCTTCCCGATGATGGCGCTGTCTTTTCCAAAAGGATGGTCCCGCATGGCCTCAACAAGTTCGTGAGCGTTCTCAGAAGGGACCACTGCCACGATTTTTCCCTCATTGGCCAGGTACAGGGGATCGAGTCCGAGAATTTCACAGGCCCCTCGAACCGATTCTCGAATAGGCACATGGGGTTCGTTGATCTGAATCGACACATTCGAGGCCGAGGCGAATTCATTCAGCACCGTGGCCAGTCCGCCCCGCGTGGCATCCCGCAAACAATGGATATTGGAGCAGACATCCAGCATATGGGACACCAGTTCGTGGACTGGCTGACTGTCGCTCTGCACATCGGCTTCCAGGGCTAATTCGTTTCGAGCCAGGAGAATGGCCACCCCATGATCGCCAATAAAACCGTTGGTAATGATGGCATCCCCCGGCTGAGCCTTGGTGGCTGCAATGGCAACCCCTTCTCGAATCACGCCGATTCCTGCGGTGTTAATGAAAAGCTTATCCGCGGAACCTTTTTCAACGACTTTGGTATCGCCCGTGACGATGGACACACCAGTTCGATCAGCCGCCCGCTTCATGGCTTCTACAATGAGGGCGAGCGTGTCCAAAGAAAAACCCTCTTCAATGACCAGCCCGCATGACAAAAATAGCGGGCGTGCCCCGCTGACCGCCAGGTCGTTGACCGTCCCGTTCACGGCCAATTCGCCAATATTGCCTCCCGGGAAAAATAATGGGTCGACGACATAGCTATCCGTCGTAAATGCCAGCCGGTCACCATGTCGGAGTAATTCTCCCAACGGGATGGTGGCCTGATCCTCTAAGGTATCAAGGATGGGATTGTTAAAGGTTGGCACCAACAGATTCTGGATGAGATCGCGCATGGCTTTGCCGCCACTTCCATGAGCCAGCGTGATACGTTGGTCGTTGACAGTGCGGTTCAGCATGGGCTTGGCCTTGACGAAAGCCGGTTGAGTAGAAGTAAGGGATTCAG
>DOFS01000486.1 GCA_003523945.1 Nitrospiraceae bacterium
TCGCGCGGCACACCAACAAATCCGCCATTTTCTATTTTCAATAGAGTCGACAAAATAGCCATCAGTACTACCAGAAGACCTATCAAAACTTATCGTCTAGTTATTCCGGACCATCCGAATGGGGAATGGATACCCACGATCTCGCCAAGTAAAAACTCATAGAAATAAGGAACAAGCTATGCCGAATGATCAAGACGCTTCAGCTTCTCCTCGCCATCTTGCGTGTTCATGGGAGGAGATTTTCGACGCCACACAATGGGGCACATCCGTTCCCTCCAAAATCTTCTTGTGGAGTAATCCTGGCGTGTACGTGGATTACTGCTATCCCGATCCAGACGTCCCGCATTTCAAAGGGGCCTGGAAATTTTTAGACTCCCCTATACAAGATGTACTCCCCGGGGCACTAGGCGAACAGATCGGCGCCGCCTTGCATGATGCCGTTCAACATCAACGGCCCATCCTGGGTACCTATTCCTTCGCAGTCAACGCTCAACTAACGACCGTCATCATTCGTTTTCTTCCTCTCAATCGTCACATTTTGGGATTGGTTCACGATTTTCCTTCAGCCACGCGCACCCCAAAGGAAATAGAACCGCAACCTCAAGTCTCGCCAGACCTCATTCAGCCATTAACGTCACGAAAAGGTCCTTTCTCCCAATCAAGAATTCCTCACGTGCAACTTTCAATCACTTTACACCGCGTAGGCGATGCCGAAGGGACACGACTTGAGCAGAACATCGAAGAATCTTTTATCACGAATTTGGCAGAGAGTTTTCAGCTTCAGATCACCAAAATGTCGCCAGACCCTACCCGTTCGTTGACATGTTTCGGTTCCCTCCCCATGATGTCAAAATTTCTCCATACGTTTAAAGCGCTGTTCCCGCCAGATTCTTCAGAAAATTAAGCACTCCACGTTCCAGCTCGACAACATCGTATTTGCTTCTTGATGATATCCACCTGACCATCTCGTCATTTACCCAAATGCTCGTAAAGGAGCGGCGGTCCGCTCATGCCGTTGCTGGCGGGCTATACCCTTAACCACGACCAGTTCTCCGCATTTGCGGAGCCATCTGGCGGACTTTTTCGGGGAAGGGCTTGTCGGGGGTCTTAGGCGTTCCGCTGGTCGGCTATGCCTAGGCTTTGTCCTATCCGTGACCTATGCCCGGTTCATTCTGGCGAAATTTCCCGCCCAAAAACGACGCTTTCGGGTGCAACAATCCGGGGATGAATTAAGCGATATTCGGGTGGAAACCAACCGGATGCAGGTCAGGAATTTTCATCCTAACGACCACTATCAGCCCAATGATATCTTCTTTGGATTGGAGGAAAACGGAAAGCCGATTTCAGTCAAAGAAGAAATCTGGAAGGTGCAGAATCAGCGGTATATTGGGCATACTCAGATAGACAAGGAAGTCTTGATTGGCATCCAACTTGATCAAGCGATTCCCCACAATCATACGGTGATTTTCATTGATCCCAATCCCGATCCCTATGGATTTTCGATCATGAAACAAGCCTGCTTAGAGACTAATCGAGAGTTCGTGACTCTCGATTTGAACGACGAACAAGTCTTCCCCATGAAGTATGAAATGTTTGCGGGTGGGTCCTATCGAGATCGACTTGGGCAATTCATTGCCTGTGCGAAATTGGAGTCCACCGGCAATGAAAGTGATTACTACCATCGGAAAGAACGGGCGATTCTGAATGAAGTCTTTCCCCAAGAATCGGTGTCCCTACGAACTCTGTTAGGACTCTTGGAACAGGAACACTACCAAGAGAAAACGGGCACGAGTTGTAGCATGATTCGAGAAATACTGCATGTGTGGAGTCTGGACGTAGGACCAGATGATGACACCCTGAACCTTGCAAACATACTTCGGGACAATCAGGTGTTGTATGTGCGTTCGTCCTTACATGATTCGGTCGTGAAATCGGCCTCGACAATGCTCATTACCGAGTTAATCCAGGAGGTGATGCGGCTCAAGGACGAACGGCATTCCCATGTCTTTATCGTGATTGATGAAATCGCCTTTTTAATCTCAGAAACCATTGCAGATGCATTGGCCACCATGACGAGTTTTGATGCCCATCTGTGTTTGGCGTATCAATCTGAAGGCGATTTATTAAATGGGCATGACACAAAAATTAACTGGAGAGCGATTGCCCAGCGGGTGAAAACCAACTCTAAAATTCATCTCTATTATCGAGCGGAAGAATACGACACGGCGCAGATGATGGCCGATAAATCAGGGACGCAAGTGAAAGCCGTGACACGCGCCTAACGGGTATCTATGGGCCGCCATTTAGAAGAAACCTGGGAGGGGGATCGTGATATTCACGGCGTCGAAGAAGCCTTCATTCATCCCAATGTCGCCATGACATTACCCGAGCGCGTGGGCGTATTCTTTCAGCCATCCCAGACCGGGCAAGTGCTCTATACGTCTTGGGTGCCGGTTGACATCTATCCTACACCTATCCTTCCCTCCATCCCTCACGCACCGAACCCACCCCAACCGTCTGAACTAGCCATCCCAACTGAGGTGAAAATTTCTGTTGGGTTGTCTCCCCTCTCCGACTCCCACGCAGCGCCTGAACCTCACTCACAATGATCATCAGGCATTTTTGCATCCAAAACGACCTCGAATCGATCCAGCCCTCGAGCAACTAATTGTCCAATTCGCCAAAGAGAATCGAACGTGGGGGTATGATCGCATTGTCAGGGCGCTGAAGAATGTAGGTTATACAGTTAGCGACCAAACAGTCGGCAATATCTCGAAGCGGCATAACCTCTCTCCGGCCCCAGAACGAAAAAAGACCACAACCTGGCGCGAGTTTATTCGCTCGCACAGAGACCTCCTGTTCGCGACAGATCTCTTTACCGTCGAGGTTTGGGCGACGTGGGGGTTTGTGACCTATTACATCCTGCTCTTTATCCAGGTGGGGATTCGAAAGGTGCACATTGCTGGACTGACACTAAATACCAACGGAGCATGGATGACACAGATAGTGCGGAATTCAACGATGACGGAGTGGGGCTTTCTGACCTCAGGTCAACATTTGATCCATGACCGTGATACCAAGTTCTGCTCCACCTTTCAGGAGACTCTCAAAGCGGCAGACGTCACCCCCATCACACTTCCTCAACTAGTCCGAATTTAAATGCCAATGCCGAGCGATGTGTGAGATCAGTGAAGGAAGAAGTCTTGTCGCGGCTGACCCTGTTTGGGGAAGGCGCCCTCCGGCAGGTGCTCAAAGAATATGACATCCACTATCATCAGGAACGCAACCATCAGGGAAAAGGAAATGAGTTACTAACGCCGCTAACGAGCCACGAAGACGTGGGGACCCGCTCGATTCATACTCGAGAAAGGCTTGGTGGACTGGTGAAATTATACTACTGCAAAGCCGTATGAATTTTTTGACCATACGGGGCTGGGCTTGTGCCGCTGCCATCCACGACTGGCTCCGATTTAACCGATCAAGCAGGCTTTGCGATTTTTCCAATTTGAGCACCCAAAATTAGTCGTATCGAAGATTCTTCCTGGTCACAATATCCTTGATCACACCCATGGCCCGCCCGGTCCCATCTAGCTGGGTAAGGAAAGCACAATTCTTTTTAAGATGTTTCAACAAAGCAGTCGTGACCTGCCCGACATCTCCTCCTGTCTGCGGGCGTGTATAAAGCAGTAAGACGTCGGAGGGAGACACCCATTTATAGATATCAACCCTGGGATTTATTGGGCCTGTGATGTGATATCGCTCTTCGATTGATTCTGAGAGCATCACCAGAATAATCTTCCTGGGGCCTTTTTCGGTTTCGAGATATAAAGAACCCCGAGCGGTGCTTTGAATCTCCCGAGGAAGTTGAGTGTTGACCAATAATAGAGAATCCCTTGAACGAGTCAGACAAGGCAATTGGGTTACAGCCTCTCCAATCTGCTTTGCCTTTTGAAGGTCTTCCTGGTTCGCCCCTGGCCAAAACATAAAATTACCGGAACGTCTCGGATGGTACCCCACAAATTGGATCATGGAAGTTCCCTCCCGAAGTTTTTGGAAGATCTGTCTAATCTCTACAGAATTATGAGCATAGTTCCCCATATCTTTCGGAAAAATGACACCACAGCCCTGAGGAATAATCTTGCTAGTTATCAAATTTACTCTCCCAAAACTTCCCCTGTATTAAACATCTGGTCTGCATCTAATTTTTCATATCAATGTGAGATTAAGTTTTTGACATAAAGTTGGTAACCATGAAAAGCCTTGGGAACTAGTTAGAAGTCTCCAAGTCGAGATGGTTGGTCCTCGTTGGGAACCGCTGTAGCTCATGGTTGGTGATGCAGAGTCCTTTCGAACGAAGCAAAGTTTCCCATGCCTGTTTGAAGCCGATATCTGAGTTCGACAGCAGGCCTTCGGCTTCTTCTTGTAAAGTAAGTTGCCGGAATGTTTCAAAATAGGGATAGTTCTTGGTAACGAAAGTGTCTTTGCGGTGGAGAATGGGGGGGTTGTCCCCGTTGGAGTAATCTCGAAGTTTGAAACTAGTGGATTGTAACAATTGATTCAGGAGTAATTCGTCGTGATACATCGACGTATTTCCACTTCACCGGCTTTGCCTGCTTGTTGTACCTTCGGATGTATCGCATGAGCTTTCGTTTGAGATCCGATACCAACGTGAACACCCCCCGGGTAATCACGTCTCGCTCAATCTTGGCGAACCACAACTCGACCTGGTTGAGCCAGGACGAGTAGGTCGGAGTAAAGTGCAGATGAACCTTCGGGTGCTGTGCCAAGAACTCGTCGACCCGTGTGGTCTTGTGCGCCGAGAGGTTGTCAGCGATGACATGGATCTCCTTGCCAGCAAGCTGGTTGGCCACAATGTCGGTCAGGAAGGCGACGAACTCAGACGAGGTGTGGCGCTCGGCCGTCTTGCCCAGCACTTCGCCCGTCTTCGTATTGAACGCCGCATACAGCGACAGCGTGCCGTGGCGGAAGTACTCGAAGCCGTGCCGCTCAGCGCGACCCGGCGACAGCGGCAGCACCGGATCCTTGCGATCGAGCGCCTGGATCGCCGTTTTCTCGTCTACGCAAAATACCGCCGCGTGTTGCGGCGGGTTCAGGTACAGACCAATTACATCGGCAGCCTTGGTCTCGAAATCCGGGTCGTTCGAAGCCATATACCCCTGCAGGCGATGTGGCCTGAGGCCATGCTTGGCCCAA
The DNA here is from genome assembly GCA_003523945.1 of Nitrospiraceae bacterium. Taxonomy (GTDB): domain Bacteria; phylum Nitrospirota; class Nitrospiria; order Nitrospirales; family UBA8639; genus Nitrospira_E. The sequence goes on from DOFS01000486.1 coordinate 5,215, forward strand.
ATCCGGGCAATCGTCATGTGCGAGAGGGCGCCGCCCATCTCGGCCGCCAACTTACGCGAGGACCAGTGCGTCGAGCCGTCGGCTGGGTTGCGTTTAGTCGTCCAGGCCAGCACGCGTGCTTCGAGACGCTCGGTGACTTTATAACGCCGGCGCCCAGCATACCGGGCGAACAGTCCGGCCAACCGATCGGCCTTGAACCGCTGGCTCCAGAGACTGATGTAGCTGTCGCTGCAATCCAACTTCGTGCGAATCTCGGCCCAGGTGAGGCCCTCGGCTACCAACAGGATCAAGCGGGCGTGCCGGGCCCTATCGGCTCGAACGTTCCTCGCACTGCTTTGCCGTTGCAATTCCATGCGTTCGCTCTTGGTCAGTTTCACCGTTGCACCTCCATAGGTGCCATGATACTACCATTTCATGTGTTACAGTCCACTAGTGCACAAATAACTGCTTCTCCTGTTGGTACGAGATCGCTGTCGTTGATCAGGTTTAGTATGCCAACGGTCTTAAGCGCTTTGATCTGAATTTCGTCTTCTGTTGCAAAGCTCTCGACCACGGAGTCAATCAGATTCCAGTGACTGCGGTAGCTCTGGACGGCAAGGCGATGCCCTAAATTCGTTCGCACATAGTTGTAGAAGTTGTGCAAGCGATACAACCCACCTTCGTGAAGGTACTTCTCGGAGTACGCCTGTAATCCAAACGGTTCGTTGGAGAGCAAGAAGCTGAATAGTGATCGCTCGTTTTGGCCGAAGTGTCGGAATGTGCGAATGAGAATAGGCAATACTGTTGGGTGCAGGGGATAAAGCTGGGTCGCCAGGCTTTGGAGGAATTTAGACGGGGCCGAACCGAACCAGCCCAAAGTGATAGTTTGCTCCATCGCTTGCCTTAGCTCTTGAGCTTGGGCCTTGGGAATTTCTTGAGTACGAACATTGATTGCCGAGGCAATTACATTGGCGACTTGTTCAATTGGTTGATTGAAGACAATTTCTTCAAAACGCCCTGCAACCTTCTCCCATTCTCGTTGCGCTGACTGATTAAGCTGGTTTGCGTATGCATTGAACCCTTGGTGGAGTAGACTGATGACAAAAAATGGTTGATCACCGCTGCGGGAGGCTGCTTCGGCCAAACGTTGCAAGAGGAACACGTCCTGCCGTTGCGGGTGAAGAGCTGCGAACTCTAAAAATTTCCCAAGCTCGTCAAGAATCAAAAGGAGACCCTTGCCCTTCGAGCTCATGATGATTCGCGAATTAACTTCGAGAATGAGGTTGAATATTTGGTCTTCAGTTGGTTCCCTGTTTGTATTAAGCAGATGTTGCACTTTCAGAACGATTTTCGACTTGGCCCCGCGTCCGTAAATCTGGCTAAGCATAAGGTGCATCGAGTTGAGTATGGAAGTCCCCAATGCCTGGCGCGAACATGTCACCAATACAGGAACGAAATGCGGGCGGGGCACTCCGAACTGATGGAAGTCAACGGCCTTCCGAATTTGCGAAGGAAAGGCCTTGTCACGGCCTGCGAACCAGTTTGCGAGTAACAGGGCGAAACTTGATTTTCCGCAGCCGTAGTCTCCCGTCATTCGCCATGCTCGCTGCCCTGAACGTGACTTTAAGCCGTTTGCCACACGTCCCAAACACGAACGGGTGAAATCCGTCACGACGTAACCGGACAAAACCCCTGGATCTTCAAAATCTCTTTCAATGTGCGCCGACCGAAGGAAACGGCTTCTGACTCGGAATAGATCGCCGATTCGTTTCTTAGGCATAAATCGCCGCCCCTGAAGAGATCTGCTTGAACAACTCGATGCTATCCCTGTTGCCGGTTTTTTGAATTTGCTGCTGGCCTGCCGTTTCGTTGTAAATAAAGAAGCCATTGGTCTGCCGTGCCAAAGCGTCAACTCGTGTGCGGATGTCTTCCTCCGGGAGTTTGAAAATCTGTCCGGGACTGCCGTGTCCATGTGCGACCTCCCGCAGCGCTAGCGTTGATTCCACAGCGTGGCGCTTTTGCCAGAAAGCGTTCAAGCAGTACAGGAAAAGTTCTGGTGTGATGTCGGGCTTCTCTTCACGACGGAATCTATATATCGTTTCACGTTTTCCGGAGGAGGGGTCAAGTTGACGCTCCCCTACTGTGATAACGAGTTCAAGTTCGACGAGCGGGCAATCAAGATTGTCTTCCTGAACTTTGCCTTTGCGGCCGCGGGTTGGAACGTATGTGTGCAGGAAAGTGTCGAAATGTTGTTCCAATGTAACCATAGAGGGACGGTTATCATACTTCTCCACCTCCTTCTGAAGCGCATTGAGGACTGCGCTTGGGACGAGTTCCGGCTCTTGCCAGCGGTTCAGGAGATAATCCCACGCCAATAGGGGATTTTCGATGTCGGTAGACAGATTCCAGTGGATGAGCCAAAGCGTGCGGATGTCTTCGAGAAACGGATCGAGCCCTCGCTCGCCAAGCAGGACGCTCCCGAGCTTTGTGAGTGGATGTCCTCCGTCTTTGGTCGCCATCGTTGCCATGCCTGCAGCTTGCGACCAAAAGCGTATGGAACGTACCATGTTTTTGCCGACGCCCAGAGTGACCATCGCATCTACTTCATCCGAAAAAAGTTTGGGGTTCTCACGCAGACCGCGCACGGCTTTAGGTAGCCATGTATAGCGGCAGGGAAAGGTCTCATGACCTGAAATGCGATAAGTCTTTTTAATGCCATCGGTGTTATATAAGCCTGAGGAAACCTTTGGCATTGGCATTTCTTCCTTGTTTTTCACGTTTATATTTATCAACCACAGGTGGTATCAACATTTTGTCGTTTTTCCTGTGCCAGAGGCTGACTAGCTGAAGCCAGCTATCGTCCCTGTACAACTTAGGAAGTTCGTGTCTAAGGTGTTGGGATAAAAGGCGGTAAGGTGTTCTAGTATGCTTTATAATGGCAATTAATTCAAGAACGCATTTCAAAGGATAGAAGCAAGAATTGTAACCGCAAAAACGAGTGTCTGCTTCAGTGTAGGGTTAAATGAAATTATACGAAATTTGGCCATATGCCTAAGATCAGAGACATGAATCAAAAAAATCTTCCATATGAACATTCCAAGCTTTTGCTCAGTATGCTTTACGTAAGTAAAGGATAAACCTTCCCCCTTCTGGCTACCGAGAAGTTCCATTTTTTTTACTCACTCCGAAATGTGGAAGGCTATAGTCCAAAGATTTCCGTACCTCTGCCCCACATGGCTTCACGAGTGTGGGGCTATGCAGATGTATCGGCAAAAATAGAAGCTTAGAAGTAGGATATTATAAGTGGTTGTACTCAGGTAAGAATCTTATTGACTCGCATTTGTCAGACTCGGTTGCATGAATAAGGAAAGAGCCTTGTATGTCGTGGATGGTCTATATATTGAAATGCTCCGATACAAGTTTGTACACGGGAATCACGGTGGACCTTGAACGTCGTCTTGACGAGCACTCGAAGGGAAAAGGAGCCAAATATACCAAACTCTGTGGCCCTTTTACGGTGGTATTCACAGTAACCCAAGGAGAAAAGAAATCCAGTGGAACTCGAGAATATCCCATTGGTGCAATGGAAAGATTATTTCCACAATACTGGGAATAAAAAGTCGCGTAAGAGACTGAATTTCCCGATGAGGTTCAAGGATAACGTTCCCAAGATGTATCCGTGGTACACCAAAGAGAAATCCCACCACAATCCCGAATAACATCACCATCCAAAACAAACGCCTGGAGAATATCCGCGATTACCGGCAAGATGATGCATTGAAATTTATACAAACAATCGATCTATTTCATTAAAGATAGAGCAATTCCTTAATGGCCCATCTCTCGCCTCCACTCCTTCTGTTATGACTTTTTCCCCAAAATCGCATCCTTCGCCGCTTTAGCCACACGAAATTTCAAGACCCTCTTGGCAGGAATCTTGATCGCTTCTCCTGTTTGCGGATTCCGACCCATTCGGGCTTTACGATTTTGAACAACTAGCTTCCCAATGCCAGGGAAGGTAAATCCATTCTTGGCATTTTTATACGCCAGCTCGGTTAGGTCTTCCAGAATCCCATCCATGACTTTTTTCGATACATCATGTTTGTCCGCTAAAGTTCCAATCAACTGCGACTTCGTCAACGCTTTGCCCATCGTTGGGTCCTTTCCGTTCAGGTTTATATATCGATGCGACTGCACGTTGTACTGAGATTTGAGGACAATTGCAACATCTGAGAGATCCACTCCATTAGTTCTGCCGGCTTTTCGATCTTATGGTCCCGATCGAGCAAGAAGAAAAATTCAGATTATTGAAAACCTGAGAAATGGGGCTCGTCGTGTTTTTAATTACGCATATAGCCAATCTGTCGCTTAAAAGACTTGGGCGGTTCTAAGAGCTCCCGTAAATAGTCATACAAGGCAGCAATCTCTTTATCGTGTTTCTCCACTTTGCGAACCAGGTCTTTATGCGTCGCCAAGAGTTCCCGCATACGGATAAAGATTTTAATAATACTGATGTTCACTTGTACAGCACGCTGGCTACGCAGGACACTCGACAGTATGGCAACCCCATGTTCTGTAAACACCCAGGGCAGTTTGCGCCTCCCGCCTCGGCCACTTTTTGATATCGCAATTTGCGACATCAAAGAATCGAACTCCTCTTGGAGCATTTAGAAAAGCAAATTCAGAGGGAAAACGCTCCATATTTCGTTTGACTTGTTCGTTTAGGCGAGCAGTCGTGACACCGTATAGCTCAGCTAGGTCAAAATTGAGCATCACCTTTTCGCCACGGATCTGGTAAATGGCCCTTGCAATGCGTTCAACAGGAATAACAGATCTAGAGGTTTTCTTAGGCATGATCTGACTATGCTAATCCATGAAAGAACTGTGGAGATGACCCTTATACGTATTCCGGTATCTATCCACTGAACGTCCTAGGGCGTTCCGCCACTCACTTATCTAGAGTGCGCTCGTCCCGCGTAGATTACCAACAGTTCAACGGTCACCGGCATGTCCAAAAATCATAGTCCAAACGTGCGGGTGGTTGTGCCAGCGAGCAGCCAAAACCACCCCTATTTCACCCTCCATCACCCAAACAGGCAAGTAGGAACCCCCTTGAAAACATTTGATTTTTCAAGGGGTTCCTACTAAGGCGAGAGCATAGAATGCCGATGCTTCCTAAACTTCGTTCTTGTGTAGATATTCACTCTTTCTTGCTTTACGCATCCCCCCCCTCAATGCATTTCTCAGAACGTAATAATGTAATAAGAGATAGCGTTCGCTTTTAATTGGCTGCCTTCTGCATTTTTCTCTTTGAAAGAA
>DOFS01000523.1 GCA_003523945.1 Nitrospiraceae bacterium
CAAAAGATGGCTTTTTGGAAGGACGGGCCAATTTGTTAGATCATCAATATACAGAAGCCTCAGAAGAGTTTGAACGTGCACTCCATCATTTAGATCAAGCGGTTGAGTTGGACCCTCAAGGCCCTATGGCTCAAAAAATTAAAATAGTTAAACAAAAGATTCGGGAGATCCAGCAAAGCCTGGCTCAAGGCCATAGCCTCCCTCCCAATTTATTGGACGAACTTCGCCGAGAGTTGCAATCCCTGATGCCTTGATCAGAGTTGTTCAAAAAGCTAGCCAGTTGCGTTTTCTGATTCTTTCGGTACTCTCTTTTAATCCCCCTTCGTCAATTTTGGGTATTCTTTGGATTCTTTAATGATGTCCCACGGGAAACTTGAAGCCAGGTTAAGAAGATGTGATGGGACTTCTCTCATATAAAAAGACCTCTCCATTGCAGGGACAATGAAGAGGTCTGGTCTATTTAACCTGTGGTGGTTAATCAGGAGTCAAGCCGTGACGGCCTGCTTCTTCCAGGCGGCCAACATGCGTTCAATCCGTAAGCGGACTACCAGGTCTGGATCTTTGATCAAGGGTTTGATCGCCTCTCGGCCACGAGGATCTCCAATTTTTTCCAACGCGGCTGCCGAGGAGAGTCTGATGAACCAGTCAGGGTCTTGTAATCGTTCGATCAATAAATCAACGCTACTGGAATCCTTAATCTCTCCAAGAGCGAGAATGGCCTGTTTTCTTATTACTTCATCTTGATTCTTCAGGCATTCCAGTAACCGTCCAACAGCGGGTTGTCCAAGTTCTGCGAGTGCCCAGGTGGCATCGTCTTTAAATTCATCATTGTGGAGCATGGAAATTAACGGATCAAGGACGCGTTCATCGTTAATTTTTCCCAGTGCTTTAATCACCGATTTCCGGGCATCATAGTCACGTATATAGCGGAGCAGAAGATCAACAGCGGGAGAGCCAATCATGGCGATGGCTTCAACTGCGGCGTCTCGGACCTGCCAATCCCCATCTCGAAGGCATCGAACGAGAGGTTCGACGCAGCGTTCATCACCCATTTCACCCAGGGTGATAACGGCTTCTCGTCGGACGACCCATTCCGGGTCGTTTAATAGATCGATCTGAATATCAATTTCATCTTTGACCTGCTCTTCAACCAGCTCTTCTTCCGCCTCTGTGTCCTCTTCAGTTTCGGCAGATGCGACCGTGTCTGCTGTTTCTTCATCCCCTTCCTTCGTTATGGCTTCTGAGACTTCGTCTACTAGCTCGTCTTGAGGCAAGGGTGTTTTGCCTTCCAACGATACAAATTCCTCTGTTTTATCTGAAAATGCATCATCGATATTTTTTTGGTCGTCCTGCATGCCTCAATTCCTCCAAATTCTCTTCAGACTCGATCTGCAGAGTCTTATGCCTCTGCCGGAGCTTTCTTCGATTTTCGTTGATCCTCTTGTCGTTTGGCTGTTCGGACCTTTCGTTGAACTCGCCGTAACCGCTTTCGTAATGACCGGATGGATGAATCTCCCTCAGGGTTATCGTTACCCGCTAAGGATTTTTTTACCTTGGTTTTCAGGGTCGTTGCGTCTTCCTGAAGTGATCGTCGTTTGGCCATGTGACAATGCTCTCCTTCTCAAGATTTTTGATTGACGAATATGTGGTATGGGTGGCCTTCTACCAAATTGAGTCTAGTCAAGGGGTTTGAATGGTGTCAACGGGGAAAGGGAGTTCTTGGACGGGGACTAAGGTTTTTTTCATAAAAAAACCCTCGCTGGACGATCCCAGCGAGGGTTTTTCCGAAGCGCACGCAATGAAAAATTACTTGCAGAAACTTCTTTCGTAAGCAATGACCTTCCAGGCTTCTTCTTCACTAATGGTGGCTGGGACCAATGGAACCATTCCTGTTCCCGGGCTACCATTCTTGATGACCCACATGAGTTCGCCATCTTTCCGCTTCTTGTGAAATTTGCAATTGGTGAAGTCACGGGGACCAGGGGTCAAAACCGCTCCTGCCGGCCCTTGGCCGTTGCCGTCCTTGCCGTGGCAGTTAATGCAGGTCCCTTTTCCCTCATATAAGGCCTTACCTTCTGCGATGATTTCCGGTGAAGCATCTTCAGCCTTGGAATATAAGTCTGTTTTATCTTTTTTGGCCGCACCCCGTTGATCAGCCGGAACACGGGATGGAAGGGGATCTTTTTCTGGTCCGGCAATGGCCAAGCCAGTGGTCAAAAACATGGCAGCGGTTAGGGTTCCTAGCACTTTCAACGAAAACGTCATGTAAGCCTCCTAGGTTAAACAGAGTTGATGAGACCGTAAAAACCAATGGGGTGCATTATCGCTTCCCCTGTCTTCTATCCTCTTGTTGGGTTGGTGTCGTTTGAGGGGGTAGTAACCTAATACAGGTCAACGCTAAACCACCCAAACCTTTTTATCATATCAATCGGTTTTTTGGGCTGTCAAGAATCAAAAAAAATCCAGAGTTATGGTGCAGTTTAGTTGACTTGGCCAAGTTCATAATCTTCGTCCGTTGTGTTCAGTTGAATAAAGGGAGGTTCCGGAAGGGGGTTGCCTTGGTCTCTGCCTTTTTCTGTGACTAAAATTCAGAGCTTCGGCGCCAAATTCCACCTACACGGAAGTTGGCGGCAGGTTCCCCAGGGCAAAAAAGGCATGGGGTCTTTGCATAGGATGGTCTTCGCGACAAACCCACGGGTTCCTTCGGAAATGGTTTTGCAGCAAAATTCGGAGGATTGTGCAAAAGTCCGTAGTAAGGAATTTCTGACTTTTTCCAGTAACAAAGGGTGGGGTGCGAATGGCTTAAGAATTAGGTGGGGAATGAGATGAGGTTGGTTGTGTGGACCACTGTCGGTCGTTTTGCAAGTTAGGATTTCAGGCGAATGTCTCGGACCACCTGACCTGGTTTTCCAAATGGACCTTGTAGCTGTCCATTGAGGTGGATAATTACCCCGGCTGCATTGCCTAACGTGAGCAAATATTGTGTATTCGCATTCCAGGTGACTTTTTGCCCTGGTTGTAATAAGGCCTCGTGCGGAGGCTGGTCGTCCGACTGCACCACCACCCAGGTCAGTTGGGTGGCTTCGATTTCCAGGACCAAAGATTCATCGGCCCCTGAGGCCTTTTCGGGGGCGGGGGAAACGGGCAAGATAGGTGATAATTCTTGAGATGCAGGGGGTGGTGATAACGGTGTGACGCTAGGAGAGGGGGAAGAGAGCGGAAGCGGGGGGTCGACAGCGGCTTCTGGTGAGACGCTGACTGGAGAGTCTTCAACAGAGGGCGTAGGTTCCAGTATGGCTTCTTTTGATTTTCCATTGCTTAGTAAAGGAGCTTCAGGTTCGATTGTGGGTGGCAGAGTTTCTTGCTGTCCGGGTAACAGATAAAATAGTACTCCACCGAGGACCACAAACAGAATGACAACAAGGTTCCAATTGAATTGTTTGCGATGGGCCGCCTGTTTTGTGACCTGAATGTCTTGTTGCTCTTCTTGGGCGCGATCATAGAAATTGCTGGATGAGGTCAGGAAAAGCTGAAGGGCATTATCTTCATCCAGCCCCAACGAACGTGCGTAAGACCGCACGAACCCTTTGACGAACACTTTGGCTGGGAGACTTTCAAAATCCTCTTCCTCCAGTGCTTGAAGGTGGTGCTGTTGAATACGGGTTCGGGAAGCGATCTGTTCCAAGGACAAACCTTGACGTTCTCGAGCCTGTTGGAGCAATCCACCAAGAGTTTCCATGGCGTTTTCCTAAATGAGGAAGGCCTTTCCCGTATTCATAGTGATTGGCTCGTCATGAGACAAGATCTCTCAGGGGGAAAGGCGTGCGTACCGCAACCTCTAGGCCTATGACAAATCCTCAAAATGAGTCAGATGTTTGAATGATGTAAATCGTTCATCAATGTCTTCACGGGTCAAATTCCTGAGTCGGTCCAGGCTAAATTCCTCCACATTAAATGATGCCATGACACTCCCAAAAATGATGGCCTGTCGAAGCCCAGCCTCTGAGTAGTTTTCTGTGGCAGCGAGGTACCCCATAAAGCCTCCGGCAAAAGTGTCGCCTGCGCCGGTTGGATCCTTTACCGCTTCCAACGGATAGGCTGGAGCCCCAAAAATTCCCTGTTGATGAAACATGAGGACCCCATATTCTCCGCGTTTAATGATCAGGGTTTTTGGACCACGCGATAAGATCCGTTTCGCCACTTTCACGAGGTTGGCGTCGTCGCCCAAGGCGCGGGCCTCGCCGTCATTGATGACCAGGATATCGATATGTTCGAGCACTTTCCATAGCGCCTCTCGTTTCCCCTCAATCCAAAAGTTCATGGTATCGCACGCCACGATGGATGGTCGCTTCACTTGATTCAGGACATCCAGTTGTAATTCGGGGTCAATGTTGCCCAGAAACAAGGCGGATGGCGTGGCGTAGCTGGCAGGAATTTTCGGCCGAAATGTTTCGAGAACATTGAGATGTGTTTCCAGGGTTTGAGCTTCATTGAGTTGGTAAGAATATTCTCCTCGCCAGCGGAAGGTTTTCCCAGGACGGTGCTCTAATCCTTCCAGGTTGATCCCTCGACTGCGCAGGAAATCAAGATGTTCATTTGGGAAGTCTTCGCCAACGACGGCAATGAGATTCACGTCTGTGAAAAAACTTGCCGAGGTGGAAAAATAGGTGGCGGATCCTCCCAGCACATTCGAGGCTTCGCCAAAAGGTGTTCGTACAGAATCAAAGGCTACGGATCCTACAACTAATAAATTACCCATAATGATTAGGACCTTTTCTTGGTATGAATGGTGGTCGATAAATGGCGCTTCAGCAAGAGCTGATACCGCTTCCGCAGTGTCGGGCTAATTCGATTAAGCGGTGTGATGACGGCGTATTCCAATGCGGTCTGACACGAGCAGGTCCCAAGGTCTTTTACGATCTCAAGCGCGTGTTGTAAAACCAGTTTAGCGGTTTCGACATTGCGATGCATGATGGATAAAATGGCCCCAACGGACACCGCGTCTTCCGTTTCGTGCCAGCAATCATAATCTGTCACCAGCGCGAGGGTGGCATAGCACAGTTCTGCTTCACGAGCCAATTTGGCTTCCGGAATATTGGTCATGCCAATGACATCTACACCCCATTGGCGGTATAGCAACGATTCAGCCCGACTGGAGAATTGGGGCCCTTCAATACAGAGGTACGTTCCAGGACGGTGCACCTTTACAGGAACCTCCAAGCTGGCCTTTTCTAACACACTCGACAAAGTCCCACATATCGGATCCGCGAAGGCCACATGTGCGACGATTCCCTGGTCGAAAAAGGTGTTGTTACGCTGAGTGGTTCGGTCAATGAATTGATCGGGAAGGACAAAGTCCCCCGGTCGGATAGATTCCTTCATGCTTCCTACGGCGCTGACGGAAAATATTTTCGTCACACCCAGGGATTTTAGGGCATGAATGTTCGCGCGATAATTGATGGCGGAAGGCAGAGTGCGATGTCCTCGACCGTGGCGAGCCAAAAAGGCGACTCGCATGCCATGAAAAGTTCCCAGAATAATGGCGTCAGAAGGTTTTCCAAACGGGGTTGTCATCCGGACTTCTTTGAGGTTGGTGAACCCGTCCATTTGATATAGTCCACTGCCTCCGATAATTCCGATTTGGGCCCGTGGGGTAGGCGAGGGGGGGCGTTTAAGGTTCACTTACTTGTCTCCGTCATGTGAGAAGTCTCTCTGATCACAGGGGAAAGGCATAAGAATTGGGTGGCATGGTGAGTTGATGCCGAATTAATGGGGGGCAATCCATGTTTAAAAAAAGGTTAAGATTCCCGCATTGTATCATGGCCGGCTCTGTGTGGTTAACCTGAAAAATGAGTGGGTTCTGAATGGGACGTTGTTTCCGCAGGAGACGGTGAGTTTTCGAAGGTACAAAGAAACTGCGTGATGTGGTCCACAATTGTTGTTGCCGCTCGATAAGGGATATCTGATTCTTCCAATGTAACCCACTCTATGCCGGATTCCTTCTGGAACCAGGTCATTTGTCGTTTAGCAAAGTGACGGGTATCTCGTTTTAGTAACCGTACAGCTTCTTCATAAGAATAGTCACCCGCTAAGTATCCTGAAAACTGTCGATAGCCCAGCCCTTTCATGGAACCGAGTTCTCGAGAAAATCCTTGATCCATGAGGAATTGCGTTTCTTCCACCAATCCTTTCTGAATTTCCCAATCGACGCGGGTTTCAATTCGCTGATAGAGGGCCTGGCGTTCCATGGTGAGCCCAATCAACAGGGATGGATACGGAATGTCGTCAAATTGATGTTGCTGCTGCATTACTGAGAGCGGCGTGCCTAGTATGCGATACACTTCAAGGGCTCGTTGGATCTTGGGTTGGTCATTGGGATGAAGGCGTTGCGCGAGATCAGGATCCACCTGCTGGAGTTTTTCATAAAGAAAGGCTGGTCCTTGGATTTTGGCTTCTTGGGCTAATTCATTCCGAATATGCCAATTGGCCGGTGGCCCCGGGCAGAGGCCTCTCAAGAGGGCTCGGATATAGAGTCCGGTCCCGCCGATCACAAGAGGCAGCCGGCCTTGGCGATGCAGGCGAGCAATGTCTTGGGTAGCATGCTGCCGGAAGTTGCCCGCATTAAAGGATTGGTCTGGATTGACGAGATCAATTAAACGATGAGGAATCCCTTGTTGTTCGGCTAACGAGGGTTTATCGGTGCCGATGTTCATATAACGGTAGACCTGTCGGGAATCGGCCGTTAATATTTCCGTGTTGAGAGTTTTAGCGACTTCAATCCCGATACGGCTTTTCCCGATTGCCGTTGGTCCCACAATGGCGACGACGGGTTTCCATGCTGTGATGATTTCTGCCTGTTTCATGAAAAATCAGCGAATGGGTATTATTTCAATGGGCGGGCAAATAAGGTGTTCAATTCTTCCAAGGAATGTCGAATGGCCACCCGCCTTCCATGGGGGCAAGTCATCGGAAAGTTTTCTTGTGCCCAGTCCTGTAGGAGGATTGTGATCTCCTGCTGCGTCATGGATCGTCCGGCCTGAACGGCACTTTGACAGGCCATGGTGGCCAGGATGGGTTTAATCGTGTTGTCTAATATATCTGTTGATTGCCACTCCGAGAGTTCGTCTACCAATTCCAGGATTAAGGAGCCGACGGAGATATTCCCCAACATGGCTGGAATGGCTCGTACCACATATGATGTGGCTCCAAATCGCTCCACCTCCAATCCGGCTTGAGTCAGGAAGGGTTGCCATTCTTCTAATAATTCACCTTGGTGGGGAAGAAGTTCAACCGGCTCAGGGATGAGTAGGGTTTGTTGGAGAATTTCTTTTTTCTTCCAGGACCGAAGCAGTCTTTCAAAGCGTACCCGTTCATGGGCGGTGTGTTGATCGACAATGAATACATCCTCATTGATTTGTCCAATAAGATAGGTGTGATGAATCTGCCCGAGAGGATACACATCCCAGGGCTGCTCCTTGCTTTCGTAGACGGAAGGCGGTTCTTGGACAAAAAGGGAGAGCGGGGAAGGCCGAGTTGTACCCGATCCAGGGAAATCAGAAACGTGTTGGAAGGGTGCGGGCGCGACGGTTAGTGACCGGGTTGTTGTCCTAGCAGAATGCAGAGGAGGTGCAACGGGAGCAGTCTTCTCGTTGAGATCATTCCCAATGGTGTCGGATGAGGGTTGCGTGAAAAAGAGGGCTTTAATGCTCCGGAGAACACCCGTATGAATGAATTCTGGATGAGAAAAACGAACCTCCCGTTTTGTCGGGTGGACATTGATATCAACCGTCTGGGGATCAAGATTGATGAATACGATAAATTGTGGATGTTTTCCTTTTGGTAAAAA
>DOFS01000178.1 GCA_003523945.1 Nitrospiraceae bacterium
TCAGAAGATCGCGACGAAGGTCCACCATGGCCTCGACCACCTCGAGCTGCTGGCGCAAGGCGACCCTGCGGAAGTAGGACCGCGCGATTGCCGTGGTCAACCGCAACCGCACCTCTGCCCATTCCGCATGATGAGCCAATTCCCGGCTCATAGCGGATTCCATCATGGCGCGATTCTTCCCCCAGAAATCCAGCTCCCACCGAAAACTCACTGGATTGATCAGCCCTAAAGCAATATCAATTCCGGCCACATCAGGATTGAGGGCGGAAAACACGCCATGCTCCGAAATGCGCTCTGCGGTCAGCTCAGCATCTGCCTCCAGGAACGGCAGCAGCCTCGCGCCTTCGACGCGGACCAGGGCATGCGCCTCATGGAGACGGGCAGACGCAACCTTGAGGCCGGGGTTATCCTTGAGAGCGCTGTCGATCAGCCCGTCGAGTTCCGGACTTCCGAACTCTTGCCACCAGCGGTCCTCAGGCCATTCCGGAAGCGGGCTCTCGGGTTCATGATGAGCCGCATGGGAAAGTGTTTCCTTCAAGGAAGGAGGTTCCAAGAATTCGGCAGGTTCTTCGCCGGCTGGAATCCAGGCACAACCAACGCCAAGGAGCAGGCATCCCATACCGAACGCAAAAAGCCGATTCCCCCTCAACCCGAGCCGATGCCTCATAACGGCTCCTCCATGAGTGCTTCGGATCGCATTTCTTGTACTTCTTCTTCCTGGCCTGGACGCAAAGGCAGTTGAGTCGGATACGCCAACCACACGAGCGCGGCCAATCCGAGAAACATGTAGCTGGCAAGCAAAAACGCGTCGCTCATGGCCAGAATGCCCGCATACTGCCTGACGAGTGCGAGGAGCTTGCCATTCACCATGGCAGAACCAAGCCCGGCGCCTTCCAGCTTGGTAGAAAATCCTCCCAGCACGTCGAAGGACGCGAACTGTCTTCCCCCGAAATGGTTTGCCAAATGAAGCTGATGGAAGGGGAGGCGTCGAAAGACCACAACCTCCTGGTAGGTGATCCCGAACGCCCCGCCCGCAATACGCAATAGATTGGCCGTTTCCGCCGCCCGCAGCACCTGACTGCCAGACAATCTATGAAGCGTGAGCACAGTCAGGGGCGTGAAGAATGACCCCAGGAAAAGACCTTCGAGCAGCATGGGCCAGAAAATCTGATCAAATGAATGAGGGTCGTCGTACAGGCCTATCCAGTACAGAGTCAAAGCGAATCCAAGAAAATTGAGGCTCGCAAGCATACGAACGTCGACCCGCTTGGAGAGTTCATGCATCACGGCCACCATCGGAGCCCCCAACAAGACCATGGGGAGAAGCGCCATTCCGGCAAGTAGGGACGAATAGCCCATCAACAATTGAAGCTGGACGATCAGAAGCGTGAGCAATCCCTGGATTGAAAAGAACCCGACCACCAAACAGATCACGCCGATGGTAAAATTCCGATCGCCGAACAACCGCAGATCCAGCATGGGCCGACGTTCGCCTAGCTCCCAGATGATAAAACAGGGAAATGCCACCATGACGACGATCAGGACACCACGAAGGAAGGGCGAGTCCAGCCAATCAAAATCGTTACCCATGTTCAGAAGAGTCTGAATGCCCCCCAAAATGACTGCCAACAGAAAAAATCCCACGAAGTCAAACCTGGTACGCTGGCGATGAAACCCCCGGCCATACAGTAACGCCCCCATGAAACCGACGACGACCAAGGAGAGCACGACATCCATATAAAACAGATAACGCCACCCGAGATCATCCGCGATCCACCCGCCCACGGGAAGGCCAATGGTAAATGGGGTAATGGTGACCAGGCCCCATATCGCTAAACCCATGGACTTGAGCCGATCCGGGTACTCTCTGAGCAGCATGTCTTGTGAGAGAAAAATCGTGAGGCCACCTACAAACCCTTGGACAATGCGGGCATTCAGAAACTGCCAATGGGTCTGGCTGGTGGCACCAAGATACGAAGCTACCGCATACACAAGAAAGGCGCCAATGAACACACGATTATTGCCGTACCGATCAGACAGAGTGCGGCCAATGGGAATCCCCAGTGCCAGGGCGATCATGAAATCCGTCTGAGCCCAGGTCAGAAAGCTTGGCAACACGCCTTCCAGATCGCCGGCCACATGGGGTAACAGCGCAACATAGGACCCGGCATTAAACATCACGAGAATGTGCCCAAGACCGAGCGTGCCGTTAAACAGAATAAAGTGCCAGCCTTTCAGCCGCTTGGAAAACACTGCCCGCATGCCCCTCCCCTGCCTCACAGGCAGGCACTTCCGATTCGTTTAGATGGATACACAAGAAGACTCACGTTTCTTGAATTCAACCTGTTGAGGTATTGCAGAGAGTGAGACCGATGAGAAAGAGATTGCCAGACTGGTGAAGAACATTCAGCCGACCACATTGCCCAGCGTGAACTAAACCCGTTTCCGATACCACGAGCTAAATACGCTGCCCTATGCTCCCAAAATATGCCGACAGGCGTCCTTACCCGTGATGAGCACAAGACGGGCAGCGCGACACCTACCTCCCTCAAGTCACCCATTGTCGAACCGGCACATTCAACCGGGAATCAGCCCCGACCAGCATGTTCTCGACAACACCGTGAGACATTCCATAATTCATCATGTTTTTTCTTTTAGGAATGATGCCAAATTTTTCCTTGGAACAAGTCCACTCAAAAAAAATTAGCAATCATCATGCCCTTGTAGATTCTCTCTCTAATGATCGAGAGATAAAAAATCAGAGTTTCGTGCGAATATTTGCAAAACCTATCCTCCCACGAGAGACATGCTCCTAATGAGCGAAAGGATGTTAAGCCCATTGCTCGAATTTATTCAGTATGGTGAGTCCTTTTTTTTATTCATGTGGTCCTGTCGGACACCTCGATGAAACCGGTTCTGTTGCATGTTGATGTTGTCCACTCTTGATGAGCGAATTGACACTGAGCGCCCTGTTCGTTTTCGAATTTCATTCATATTGGTGCCGTACAATTTTTCCTATACCGGCTGTCCATTTCGGAAGAAGCAAGCCCGTTTCCTTTGATTCGACTCCGCCTCTGCAGAACAATGTTAGCATTCAGAAACTGTCATTGGGTCTGGCTGATGTGGCACGGAAATACCCATGAGAGACATGGGCAACACAGACGGGAAAACACACGCGGTATCCGCCGACTGGCCCAGACGGGGTTCGGCCAATGGGAATGCCGAACGCCAGGGCAATCATAAAATCCATATGAGCCCAGACAGGAAGCTCGGGCACACTCTTTCCGATTAGCCTGACCCGTGAGGCAATAGTCCCCCAAAGGTCGGACCATTGGACAATATACGAATGTGCGCTGGACCAAATACGACGAAATGAACACCCTTAATAGGACAACAAAGGAATGCAATTCCTGAAATTTTCAAGATACACAAAATAAAAAATCATCAGAAAAGGAAACGATTGGCTTTTCAGAGTGAAAGGAAATAAAAAAAGCACACGGAGGTGAACCTCTTTCACCTCCGTGTGCTCTTCCACCAACTGACTGGCTGTTCTTCCTTAGAATTCTATACTTTGAGCCTTTTCCCGGTCCCTCTGCCTGGATGGTGAAAACGTTTTGAGGCGGGCTTTGCCGGCTTTAGGTCTGATTTCGCTTTCCCGATTGTGTAAAATCAAAGAATCGACAATCTCTCCGCAGTTATAGCATTGCCAAGCCATGGACCATAACTGTCCTGAGTCATTTAGATGATCCCCAATATTTAGCCCATACATGAGGCCAGCACAACGTCGACAATTCATGATATTCCTCGTTTCCGGCTCCCCCTTAAAAGGGGGGAGACCGGATGGCGATGTATCAGAACCGTACTTCTTTTACACCCATTAAAAATTCGCCAGCCGGTCTCCAGCCCTACCTGCAGATTGATGGTTCTAGTTGTCCCTCACCAAATGTGACAACCTCGGAACCTATAGCCAGTTCACCCGCTCCGCCG
>DOFS01000323.1 GCA_003523945.1 Nitrospiraceae bacterium
CCACATTGGCGATACTGGTATCAAGGGAAGACAGCAACATGGATAGCGAAAGGCTGACGAGCCCCCACCGTACCGAAGGTGTCCGTTCCGCATTTCCAACTATGACCATATCTCTTTTTAGAATGATTGGCTTCACAATACCCTCCACTTTTTTGGCAACTCTCGAAATGTCACTATCCGGAATATACCCTCTGATTTGACATGGCGGAAGACGCACCACATACAATTTATTCGTGCGTGTGACGCCACACCAAAAACAAACTGTGCTAAAATCGATGCATGTCGACCCCAGATTTCAACCTGCTTGTCACTCTTGATGCAGTACTGGCGGAAGGAAGTGTTGCGCGCGCAGCCCATCGGTTGAGGCTTAGCCCGTCGGCGATGAGCCGCGCGCTGGCGCGATTGCGTGAGACGGTCGGGGATCCGCTATTGGTGAGGGCCGGGCGCGGTCTCGTTCCCACACCCCGAGCACTTGAACTCCGCGAGCGGGTCAGTCAGCTCGTGCAGGACGCAGAAGCGGTTCTACGCCCTGTCGAAAATCTCAACCTCAAACAACTCGTCCGAACGTTCACGCTCCGGACCAGCGAAGGTTTTGTGGAGAATTTTGGACCGGACCTCCTGGCTCGCATCGCAAAGGAAGCGCCCGGCGTGCGGCTGCGCTTCGTGCAGAAGCCAAATAAAGACAGCGTGCCACTTCGCGACGGGATGGTCGATCTGGAAACTGGGGTTGTGGGGGACACGACTGCTCCGGAGTTGCGTGCACAGGCATTGTTCCAAGACCGGTTTATTGGCGTCGTGCGAAAGGGACACTCCCTGAGCAAGGGGAAGATCACACCCTCCCGTTATGCGGCCGGCAGGCACATCTTCGTCTCGCGGCGGGGTCACGACAGGGGAGCGATTGATGAAGCCCTGGGGCCATTGGGGCTGGAACGGGAAATCGTCACGATCGTCAGTGGCTTTTCGACCGCACTGGCTCTAGCCCGGGCCTCCGACCTGATCGCCAGTGTTCCGGAACGACACACCGGCAACCTGCGCGCCGGCATGCATAGTTTTCCCCTTCCTGTCTCCATACCGGAGATCACCGTTTCATTGCTCTGGCACCCGCGGCTGGATGCCGATCTCGCCCATCGCTGGTTGCGCGGGCACGTTCGGGATGTCTGCGCGGCTAACCGCTGAAGGGTAAGTCTCCCGCCGTCCATTAGGAAAAGAATGAATTGCACGCCGGATCAGAGGCTACCCATTAAGGGAGAGAATCAGCACTGAAGATGGCGGCTGGCAGCGCGACTGCTTGCTCAACCCCGTCAAGGGACGTTTGCGCTTTTCACCCTTGACTGTCCGGTCTGGGTGGGGCTCTTGTGAAGTTCTCAAAAGCAAGCGCCGCGTCAACATCCCCAAGCCCAAATGAACGAATTAACCCGCCTTGCGGCCGGAATTGGCAAATTGTTTTTCTAGATAGTCTTACTCCCATTCCCGCCTGTAGGCCCACCCTTTTACTATCGGGGGGCCATGGCATCCACTTCATACAGCAACGGTTTCATCATCCAAAACGCGCCCCATAATTGCTGGTGCCAATTTCCTGGATCCGGAACGATGTCTAAGACAACCCCTAGGCCATTTTCAATCCATGTGACCCACCACCCATAGCCGTTCCGAAAATCACGGATCATTTCTTTGGCAGGAAAAGGATGAAAGCTGTCATCCCTGACGGCCAGCGCAGAGATTCTTAAGGGTTATTCGGCCCCTTTCCAATCCATGGACGTACATTCACATTGGGGGTTCATAGCCTGCTTCATAGCGTCAATGGGCGCAGGAATGTAGGTTCCCATGACAGGATCGACTTGTGGACTGATAGCCCGTTCTCGCTTCGCTTTGGTGGACCTCTTTTGCCCTTTCGATACTCTCAAATAGGGTCCCGTCGAAAATTCGAATCATCACGATTCATAAGCCTTTTCTGATTTTTCCTGCCAATTTTCAACCCCTTCATTTGGGGTGTGTACCCTTATTGAGAAACGTCCTACTCATCATACCCAATCGACAAACCCGGACGCGCAACATCATTCATGATCTTAATAAAGTGGATCTGCCATCCTGCAAACACGAGTTCAAATTCCGACTTCGTCAAATTGGGAAATTCCCAGAGTTCACGCATAATGTCGAACACAATGGTATCAAGGATTATTCACGCTTCGTGAACGCTCTCAGCTGAGATATCTGTACGGAGAAGTTCAAAATCAGACGGCCGAACAATGGTTCTATTCAACCGATTGGCGTATTTGTTGAAATGCTGTTCGACGTAAAAATTAAATTTTCTGTCCCGCGCCTTCCCCGGCACTTGCGACATCATTCACCCCCTTTGCTTTTTCCTTTTCAGCCTGTTTTGTGCTGTATAAACTCATTCAAATGTTCGCCGTTTACATTCGCATATCTTCCCACAGCCAAAAGGCCGATGCCCAGAAACGGAAATCGCCCAATGGCTTAAAGGGCAGAGGTTACCCGCTAAACAGATCACATGGTTTGAAGACAAAGAAAGTGGACGAAATGGACAGGGTCAAGCCTTTCAGGACCTGTAAAAAGCGGTCTTGGCCGGGAAGGTGAAGACATTCGTTGTCTGGAATGTCGACCGTTTGGCCCGTAATCACCGCGAAGGGATTAATTAGGAAGACGAACCCGACACCCGCTAAAGCGTTACGCCAGCAAGGTAGGACCGATCCTGAAATCGCCAAGGCGCTAGGGGTGAGTAACCCGACCGTCTATCGGTATTTGACTCTGGGCAAGCGCAAAAGGTCGAAACTGAGGAAGTGGGGCCGCAAATTTATTATCGAGCCGGAAACAGGCCGGACCTTTCATTATTCCGGCACTGCTAAAAATCTAAAAGAGGCTTTACCGTGGGTGATGGAAAAACGCGAGGAAGAAAAGCTCATGAAAAAGTATCCCGTTGCGACTTTTCTCCAAGGCAACGCCTAACCACCCTTTATGTACAAACTAGACTTGCTTGCCCGCCAGCTCCATGCAGAGAAAAAATCTCTTAGCCAGAACCGAAACTTCACTTGCCGGTAATTGTCGTCTCCAAATATCTGCATGGGAGGTGATTTCATATTGGTACAACTAAATCTCGGAAACACAAATGGTAAAGCACATTTCTCTGAATTGAAGACTCTTGTCTCATTTGATTTCTCCCCATACAATGAGTTCATATTCCTCTTTAAATTATTTATTCGTTCAAACTCTGAAGATTTCATGAAGCATATGAGGAATATGAAGTCCGAGGACTTATCGGCATGGCCTAGATGAGGCTTACGTTCTGTGAGAATACCTGTTGCAATCTTGGCCTTGGCGCATTGGATGGGGCGTCCCCCTGGCGCTGGATGTCATGCATATCTTCTGAAAACGCAAAAAATTCAGGTTAAGCAAGGCCATGGATTCGTTTTTTCAGTGAAAATTGATGATCCATCTTTTTATCCTATTATGCCATTCATGGGGGAGAAGACACGTTCTCTTCCAATCTTTTCCTATCGTTCCTCCTGTAACATTTCATTGCCGTTTATGATTGCCTACATATTCCACTTTGCTTTTTAAAGCATGTTGCACGACTCTGATACCTCAGGCCTTATTCTTTCATCCGTTCCTCTTTCAACTTAAATTCTCATGGACTTCCACTATCTGTTGGCGCTTCTGTCCGGTGGGATCGTCGGGGTGCTGTTAGGGGCTACTGGAGGGGGCGGATCCCTAGTGGCCATTCCCCTATTGGTTTATGTCGTTGGCGTACCGGTTCAAAATGCCACGACCATGTCACTTATCGTGGTTGGCTACTCGGCCCTCTTTGGGGCATGGCATGAGAGCCGGCAGCAACGTGTTCACTTTGTCTCTGCTATTTTGTTCAGCCTGACCGGTATGATCGGTGCTTGGGTGGGGGCTCATGGCCACCAACTCGTTCCGGACTCCCTGGTCCTCTTTGCATTTGGCAATCTACTTTTATTTATTAGCATGTGGACGTTTTGGAAAAATTATGAGGGAGAACACAATGACGTCCCGAGCGGATGCGCGAAGGAATTCTCCGGGCGCTGTGCGTTGAAAGCCTTCACGCTCGGATGGGGAGTTGGCCTCTTGACCGGGTTTTTTGGGGTCGGAGGGGGGTTTCTCATCGTTCCCGCCTTGATGTTTCTCATGGGGTTTCCCATTCGCTTAGCTATAGGCACGTCACTTTTGATCATTGCCCTTATTTCCATCGGCGGGGTCATCGGCCATTTCGAGGGGGCACAGCTGGATGTGGTGCTAACAGGATTGGTTTTACTGGGCAGTCTTCTCGGGTTAATGTTTGGCTCACAAGTCACCCGATCGATTCCAGCTCATCATTTGAGACGGGGCGTGGCCATCTTAATCGGGATAATCGGCCTGTTGTTGATCGTAGCCAACGCCAGGCCACTCCTTTTTTAGGAATGGGATGTGATCTTCAAACGGAAGCGGTATCCTCCGAACCCGGTTTAAACAATAACATGACGTCCCCTTGTTCCAGTGTGTGGTTTTTTTGAAATTCCCAGGGGGATATAATTGTTCCTTGCCGATACACCCGCAGTAGCACATCCGGCTGTAAATCCAAAGCCGTCTTCCCGACATCCTGTTTCTCCACTGTCCGCTCCTGGATATTAACCTTTCCCCCCGCTGTCAAAAAATCTTCTAAGTAATCTGCCAAATACTGTTGGTCCACCGCGGCCGCCAACATATATCCGCCATAGGTCGCTGGAGAAATAATCGTTTGCGCCCCACCCTGACGAAACAGTTTGACGTTTTCCTCTTCCTTCGCACTGACAATCACCCGGCAACGGGAATTCAAATTACGGACAGTTAACAAAATGAGTGCATTGGTATCATCGCGCCCGGCCGCAATAATGACGGCTTTAGCCTCATTGAGGAACGCACCAAATTTCAACAGCCCTTCCTGGGTCGCATCGCCTCGGAGTGCCACGACTCCCAATTCTCCGGCGATGCGTACTCGTTCCTCGCCAGGATCGATGACCAGGATATGATCAGGGTTTGTGCCCTTGGCGAGCAGCTCTTTAACAGTCGAGTACCCGGTATGCCCGAATCCGCAGATGACGACATGTTGATCGAGAGACCTCTGGAGTTTTGCCATGCGAAATACCTCGGTGAATTGTCTGAACGCCAATTGATAGGCAGTCCCTAAAAAAATGACCCACAAAAAAATGCGGACCGGCGTCACGACTAATGCATCAATCAGGCGCGCACGCGTGGTGACTGGCACAATGTCCCCATAGCCGACTGTGGTCACCGTGACCATCGTGAAATAGATCACATCTGAAAATGAGATCTCTCCATCTATTTGATCCTTGAGCCCGTTTCGATCAAGCCAAAGTATCCCCGTCAAAAAGCAAAACAGCATTACCACCAATATAATCCTGCTCAAGAGCGTGCGAAACGGATCAAGATCGGTGGGCATGTAGACCACCCGCCTAAAAAAGAGACGGGAGGCCTTGCGTGAAGAATGGGTTCGGAATGAGAAAGACACTTTTTCCTCTTGTTCTTATTCAGGAACCCTTTACCCTTGACCGGTTAAGGGCCACAAGTAGACTAATAGGGGAAGCGAGACCAGGAGAATGAGCAGCTCTAAAGGCAACCCCATACGCCAGTAGTCCCCAAATCGATACCCCCCGGGTCCCATGACCAACAAATTATTTTGATGACCTATTGGAGTTAAAAACGCACAAGATGCTCCGATTGCCACCGCCATGAGAAACGGATCAGCATTGACGCCAAGATGCTGGGCCACCGCCACGCTCAATGGGGCCATTACCAACGCCGTTGCCGCATTATTAAGGACAGCCGACAACATCATCGTCAACAACATAATCAATCCCAAGAGCATAATGGGAGGAAATCCTTCTGCCAAACTCACCATGAACTGAGCCAAGACGGCAGTTGCTCCACTTTGCTCCAATGCTTGCCCGATGGGAATCATGGATCCCAACAATACGAGGACAGGCCAATCGACAGTCTGATAGACATCCCTCGGAGAAACAATGCTCAAGAGTACCATCACCAAGGCGGCACATATTAACGCAATGGGCAATGTCGCCAATCCGGCCATACCGATACCAAGGGCCATGGCGAATAGCCCTACCGCGAGCGACGCCTGTCCTGGCTTTCCCAACTGAAGTCCTCGCTCGGCTAAGGGGAGACATCCAAGCTGCCCAATCACTTCCAAAACCCGGTCCTTTTCTCCCTGCAGCAGCAGCACATCCCCGGCCTTGAACCGAAATTCCCTCAGCCTGCCCCGGTAAGGAGTGCCTTGACGTGATACTCCTAACAAGTTAATCCCGAACCGACTTCGCAGCTTGAGAGAACCCGCCAGCCGTCCAACCAACCAGGAACGATCAGGAGGAACGACGGCCTCCAATAGCATATCTTCATCCTTCCCTGCAGATGGCTTTTTTTCAGATTCCTGAACTTCTTCCTTGGGCTGAGTTCCTGTTAACTTCAAACCCAATGTGGACACAAATTTATTAATGCCTTGTGGTCCCGCCTCCAGGATGAGGACATCGCCGACTTGAATGTGTTCCCTCCAAGCCGCCCCCCGAATAGATTGGTCACCCCGCACCAACCCAATAATTAAGGCGTCAGAATCCTCAGTGGCCATTTCCAGTTCTGAAAGGGACTTTCCAATTGCCTTAGAATTTTCAGGTACTTCAACTTCTGTCAAGTATTCCTGTATGGAAAACAGGTCCTGTGGGGCATTTCGAGATCGCCGGGCCAAGGGAATGAAGCGCCAGCCCATCAGAGCCACAAAGAGAATTCCCACCAGGGCCACGATTCCTCCCACAGGAGTAAAATCGAACATTCCAAATGACTCGCCGGAAACTTCTGCACGATAAAGGGCCACGATGATATTGGGAGGTGTTCCGATCAGCGTAACCATTCCACCCAAAATCGTTCCAAACGCCAGGGGCATTAAGACGATAGCAGGGGAACGCTTGACTTCGACGGAGGATTGAATAGCCACTGGCATCAATAACGCCAAGGCTCCCACATTATTCATGACAGTTGAAATCAATCCACCCAGAGAGGATAAGACGGCCACATGGAGGGAAGGGGAAGAAGACGTGGCAACCTTAACATAGCGCGTGAGAATTTCCACGGCCCCCGCGTTACTCAACCCACGACTGATAATTAACACGGCAGCCACGGTGACAACCGCCGGATGGCCAAAACCTAAAAATGCCTTTTCAGGGGGAATGAACCCTAAAAGTGTTGTTAGAAGCAAGGCACTAAGGGCCACCAAATCGTAGCGCCATCGTTCCCAGATAAAGAACACCAACAGGATTCCCATTAGGGCCAGGAAAAAGAGGTGATCGCTGTTCACAAACGGGAAGCGTCCTTTATTCAGAGAAAAAAGATGTGGTCGGGATCCGGAAGGAAATTGCCAAAACAACTCCTAAAACGAGACCAAAAGAAGATTGTACACTATGGCCTACTCAAATCATTCAGGTCATTTTAAGGCTTCTTAAACCTTATAGTGTATCAATGTTGGGAAAGGAATATTCAGAAATTCGCATCCAGCAAGGCTGAAGCCACATGTACAGACTGGTTTGGAATGCTCAGGCAAGGACATGAAAACACAGGCAAGCAGGGGGAATGCCGTTGTGGAGATTTTTCATCCCCATGTGACATGTTAGGTCGCTCATTTAAGCAAGATCGTAAGGCAAACTCAAGCAGGCATGCCTGAATAAATGAAGGGGAAAGAGAGGCAGAATTCCAAGGAAAGCGCCATGCTAAGCCCCTATGATTTGATAGAATTTTTTTCCAAACGAACCCGCTTCAGAAACATCAGGAGAGCCAAGAAAATAACCAATATTTTGACGGGTCCCCGCCGAAGAACAGCCTCGGCCTCTTATTCTGAATCATGAGGCAATCGGTCCATGGGAAAAGTTTTCTTCCCTAGGCTCAACAGGCCTTTTCAAATTATTCAGGCCGTCAACCGAGCAACAGGAGTACGAGGGGCTCTCCGTAGCCGCTTACGAAATGGAATAACCTGCGCCTGAGCGGGACCATCAGTGCGATGATGATTAATCACGGGGTCCATCAGGTTCCCGCACATAATACATCGATACGCTTTGATCCAGAGTTCTCCCATCGCTCCCTTAATGTCCAGACAATCATCCACCACCATAAGCCCGTTACATCGTACACACTTCATAACTCTACCTCCTTTGAAAGCATCCTGCTTCCCACTCTTCACAACAGGTGAGTCAGTGCATCACGCGTGCCACGCACACGACGGTCTCTAAAAACCATCAATAATTTGGTGTGTATGATTGCGGAAAAATGAAAGGGGACTATTAGAAAATCATATGAATTTTTGGAGTCTACAATATTTTGTGATAAAAAAAAAGAGGAAACATACATTTTGTGGGTACTATGAACATTGACTCCTTCCTGGGCACATTATGGGTTTCGCAAGATTTTAATGGAGAGGATGTTTCCTCACACTATTCTTCTTCCTCTTAGCCTAGTCCGTTCAAAGAAAAATGCGGTGATATTTGGCAGGCGAGTGGAGATTTTGACAGGAATATTTATGACGCTGGCTGTAGACCTGGCCCATCCGGTAGACCCTTAGTTTTGAATATCAGAACGTCGAAGGTACTCCCTAAACCGGCTGGCCTGGTGAGCACATCAATTTCTTCTTGAGCAGATTCACTATGTCCGGTAAGTCCCTTGTAACCCTGTATTCCAAGATTTCGGAGCCATGTTCCTTGCGGGATAGGGCCCTCTACCTCAAAACCCACTTCATCTGCGATGAAACATGCAGCGGTATAATCCACGTCAGCCGTCAAATCTTGTTGCCCTACAGCAAAAAACGGGTCACACACTTGTTGCTGTCGATAGTATGAACGAAGAGTCCCATTTCGATGCCGGTGTGAATACAAATTTGATGCGTTGTCACCATAATCGACAAAAATCACATATCCTGGGTCCACAACCCTCCGTATACTTTGAATAAATGTTTTCAACTCCAAACAAATTTCTGCGACTTGCCCTCGTCCTAGCTGCACCATTTCATCCTTCAGCCGATCGGCTAATTCAACAGTTGAAAGTGGACACGGTAGCTCACAAAATTCTCCTTCCTCATCAAGATCAACATACAGTTCTACAACCTCCTCATGGCCCATCCCCATCACTCGATGAACAGGCAACGCATCAAGAACTTCGTTCCCAAACACAAAAGTCGGTCTTGGGACTAGGCTGTCGATATTTTGGGTTGCATGCAATCCTTTTTGTATTTGATTGGCCCGCAATCCAGGGCTGGGGTCAAGAACTAGGTACTCATGAGTGTTTTCAAGACAGGAGATAATATGGCTCCCCAACTGGCCGGTTCCTCCACCCAATTCCAAAACCCTTAGCGGAAAACCTATCGCCTTCTCCGCATAAATGATGGCTTGGGCAACGGCATATCCAAAAGCCGGGAATTTTGCATTGGTGTCAAACGGCCCATCAGGACTCCCAATTTGGGGTCCCATTGTATAAAAACCCATGGTCTCATCATATAAGGCCGCAGACATAAAGTCCCTGAAGGTCAACGGTCCTTGCGCGCGAATTTTGCCCTTTAAGACATTGCCGAGTTCCGTATCAATCCGATTCAAGACAGGTCCAGCCTAATTCGTTAATGGAAAGATTGAAAATAAACCGTAGGATGAAACATGGATTATTTATGAGATTATGATAGGGGGAGAAAATCACAAAAAAAGGGTGCCATTTCTGGCACCCTTCTTAGGATTATTCAACCTGCAAAAGAACAAAATTACTTAATAACCGTCGATTTTGCACCAGCTGGATTCGGAGTAATTTTGTTGAGCGGGCCTTCAACTTCTGGCAAGCGACCGGCGCCAGCCGACTTTTGGATCCTGGCACGATTAGGATCATTAACATCATT
>DOFS01000322.1 GCA_003523945.1 Nitrospiraceae bacterium
ATATCCGACGGCACGACCTTTTCTAAGGCTTGGATGAGCGTGGCCCCCGCCACACCGGGTTCAGGAACTACGGCAATGGCATGCAGACGCCCCAACCAACCGAACAACCATTGGGCGGCGGCAATATCCATGATCGCCTGTCGTTCGGTGCCTTGGAGAAGGGCATCGGAGGACCTCAACAGACCCCCCACGATCAGATCATGAGAAAGACCCTGACTCGTCACAGTCAGTATCTGCCCTTCGCGCAACCCTAATTCCCCGGCAAACTCTTCCCCAAAAAAGACCGTCTGCGGCGAAAACACCTGTTTCCACTGATTATCCGTGATCGCATTTGTCGAATCCCCTGATGGCCTTAGCTCCTTATAGTCCAGAAGATCGACTCCCCAAATCACGAGGGTGTGACCCGTGGAGGGGCCTTCTTGGATCATGGACTCAATTTTCAGAACGGGCTGAGCCGATTGGACCCCGGGAAAACGTTGAATTTCCTGGATAATGGCCTCATCCATCCCCTCCGACCCACGTGATAGGGTGATGGACGCCTTTCCAACAACGAACTCCACCGATTGCTCAAAGGATTGATAGACTTCGCCATTGGCCAGGCGAATGGCCAACCAGGCCGAGACGCCAATCGCCACTCCGACCATTGTGAGAAAGGTCCGAAAGGGCCGATGGCGCACATGGTCAAGGACCAATAGAAGAAGAATTCGTATCATAAGAGCGGTTGTCGGAAGTAAGGACCGTATGTTAAAACAACTAGAAAATTATGCGTGGGGGACAAGCCCAATATGCCAAAAGGGAAAGCGACTGAATTGGAATCAACAGAAGAACTCTTGGAATCCAATTCCGAGGGACAATCTCTTACTGCGCGGCAAAAGGAAATCCTGAGCCTGGTGGCTCAAGGCTTTACCAATCGTGAAATTGGTGAACAGCTAGACATTAGCGTGCGAACAGTTGAAGTCCACCGCTTCAACCTGATGCGCCGGTTACGGGTTAGAAACGTGGCCCAGTTACTCCGGCAAGCCATTGCGCTTAGAATCATTCCTCAGGGCCCGACTACCCCGACTACAAAAATCTGAGGTTCCTGCATCTCAATGCAGCCTGATATTTCAAGGATCAAATACGCAGCTAACCGCTCCCCTGCCTCTACACCGGGGAAGCCAATCACCACGATTCTTGTTTAATCCATCTCCCGTAATTTTCCTCGACAGGCCATCAGCGAGGGATAGCCTTTTCCTTGAAGGCAATCGGTAATTTCCCGTTCGAGCCTGGCAAACACCGCACAGCCTTCCTCCACCAGCACCGTGCCTATTTGAACCGCCGAGGCGCCACACAGTACATGCTCGAACACATCCACGCCGTGTTCCACCCCCCCGGTGCCAATAATAGGAATCTGATTGCCCCAGATCTTCCAAAACGCGCGAACATTGGCCAAGGCCACAGGCTTAATCATCCGTCCACCCAATCCGCCAAACCCGCCTTTGGGCTTAATCACCACCATTTCCCGTTCCGGATCAACCACCAGGGTATTCCCCACTGAATTGATGACCGTAACAAAGGCCACTCCACTTCGCTGAAGCACCTCGGCAATTTTCTGATGATGGACCGGATCAAAGTAGGGGGGGAGCTTTACTCCGAAGGGCACCGTCAACAATGCACGAATTCCTGTTAATAACCGTTCCGTTTCCTCAAAATCATAGCCGATCTGTGGCTTACCGGGAATGTTCGGGCACGACAAGTTCACTTCCACCAAATCCGGTCGAGCCCCCTCCAAGGCCCTGGCCCCTTCAAGAAAATCATCCGGATGAAGGCCAGCCAGACTGGCGATAACCGGCTTTCCAAAACGCTTTAACTCAGGAATCAGTTTGGCATAGGCGGGAAAACCTAAATTGGGAAGGCCCATCGAATTAATCGAGCCGCCGTCAAACGCCACATACCTTGGGTGAGGATTCCCTTCACGGGCGAGAGGCGTCATCGATTTCGTCACAATGGCACCGGCATGCGATCTCCCCAGGGCCTCCAGCTCTTCGGGCGTCACGCACAAGGCCCCTGACGCGTTCATCACTCCACATGGAAACGACACACCGGCAATTACTGTTGAAAGATCCATTGCGTATTACTCCAATTGTCCGTCTCGAATCGCGACTATCCGGTCCGCCGTCTGAGCGGCGCGTAAGGAATGGGTTGCCAGGAGTATCGTTTGGCCAAACTCCTTCGCACAATGACGCAGCAACGACACAATTTTCGAACCCGTTTCACCATCTAAATTGCCGGTGGGCTCATCGGCCACGATCAGTCGAGGGCGATGCACAAAGGCCCGCGCAATTGCCACCCGCTGCTGTTCGCCTCCGGATAATTCATGCGACCGGTGCCCTAACCGATGACTCATCCCCACCCGCTCCAGCATGTCGGCTGTCTGCATTCGCACCGCCTCGGGTTTCTCACCTCGCAAGCGCAAGGGAAGCGCCACATTTTCTTGGATCGTCAATCCCGGGATCAGATGAAAAGCCTGAAACACAACCCCTACCTGTTCCCGGCGCCATCGGGTCCAATCCCGATCACCAAATGCCAGACAGGAACGCCCATCCAGCAAGATATCGCCAGATGTCACCCAGTCCAATCCCGCCACCAAATGCAACAACGTGCTTTTCCCGCTCCCGCTAGGTCCCATAAGGGCGCAAAATTCTCCCTGTTGAATATCCACACTGACATCTCGCAACGCCTCCACCGTAGTGGATCCGCGCCGATATTTCTTATAGACATGCTGAAACTGAATCACGGAATCCATCCGAAAAATCTGCGGAAAGTCACGGCCAGGAATTATGGATAATTCGATATCTCTCCTATATCATACCCAAGGTAAATGGACCAAGGCGCATCCTGAAAAGTTCTCTGGCTTTCCCATTGTCCTCAGCTCTGAAAAATCGCCTCTATGGGTCAACCATTTACCGCAACGCGCCTTCTCCGAACACTCCTCCATGTCATTTTCCCCACTGCCTGTGCCAGTTGTCAGAAATCCTTGTGGGATGATCCCGTACCATTTTTTTGCCGCCAATGTTGGGATAGGCTTAAACCTATTCCAGGCCCGGTTTGTCCGCGATGTGGACGCCCCTTCGCCTCCTCCATCGCCTTACGTCATAGCCCCGCCCATAAATGCGGAGCCTGCCGCGCACGACCATTGTCCCTCACCCAGGTCTGGAGTCTTTTTCCTTATCAACCCCCACTTAAAGAAGCTATTACCTTGTTCAAATACCGTGGAAAATTGTCGTTGACCCAACCACTAGTCCAAGCCATGCTTGAGTCCCTGCCCGCCTTACCAACCCTAGATGCCATCATCTCCGTCCCACTTCATCCGCAACGGATACGAGAACGTGAATACAATCAATCCCTGTTGCTAGCAGACCGGCTGAGTCACCACACGGGGATTCCTCTGTTACTCTCGTGTCTACTCCGGGTTCGTCCCACAGTTCCCCAAACCTCCTTATCCAGGAAAGAGCGGCTCACGAACCTCCGTCGGGCCTTTTCCGTCCACAAGCCTGCCCGCATTCTAGGCAAACGGATCTTATTGGTGGACGATGTCTTTACCACCGGCACAACTCTGAATGAATGCGCCAAGACGCTTCGACGTGCCGGCTCAGGCCCGGTGTATGGAGTGACACTGGCCAGAATGGTGTAAGGAATTTATAGCCGAATCCCTCCCCAGGCTCGAGGCGAAGGGTCTCTCAGCAGGGTTTTACTGGTATTGTCTCTAAACAAATCCGTTCCTTCCTTCTCGCTTTGCCTGACCTTTCTGGATAATCCCTTTTGACCATGCTCTCTTACGTGTGGCTAAACAGAATGAGTCAGATGCATTCCCTCTATTCAAAGCTTTTAAGATTTTTCAATTCGCATAAGCCAGGAGCCGCCTCTTCCCAAAGAGCCTGTTTTACGATATATACAGCTCCTACACTGCGATCAGGAGGAACGACTCGATGCCCATTTATGAATACCGTTGTCAGGAATGCGGCAAACGCAATACCTTTTTAATCCTTTCCTCCAGCGCCCCCGCCCCATCCTGCAAACAATGCCAAAGTGCAAAATTGGAACGCATTATGTCCCGCTTTGCTGCACCCAAATCGGAAGAGGCGCGAATGGAAGCCTTGGCCGATCCCAGCAACTTCGGTGACCTGGATGAAAGTGATCCACAGAGTATGGCCCGTTTTATGAAAAAAATGGGGAGAGAAATGGGGGAAGACTTAGGAGAGGACATGGACGAGGCCATGGACGGTATGGAAACTGACGCTACAGACAGTGGGATGTCGGCCACCGGAGACGATTAGCTCGACTACTCAAGCAAAACTACTTGACTTTTCATAATCTTTCGTTAAGCTACACTCACAGATAAGACTTTCTTGAGATTCAAGGAACATTCTGCATGTTTGCCGGACAATACTACTGCAAAATCGATGAAAAAGGACGATTCGTTGTCCCGAGTCCCATTCGAGAAGAAATCGAAACTCGGGGGAATAATCTGATGTTTCTCAAGGGCCAGGATATGCCCGTCTCTGCCTATACCAACCCGGAATGGGTCAACATCTTAGAAAAAGCGAAACAATCGCTTGATGAAGACCAACGACGTCTCTTCATGTATCACATGGTCTCTGAAGCATCCGGTTCAGAAATGGATAAGGCCGGTCGCATTTTGATCCCTGGCCGGTTACGCAAACTCATCCCTGTCGATGAGGATCAAGAAGTGGTGGTGGTCGGCATGTTTCATCGCCTTGAGGTGTGGAATCCATCAGAGTGGCGACGATTTGTCCATAAAAACGAAGAAACATTTGAACACAATATGGGCAAGATTCAGAGCCTCCTCTAACGGCTCATCTTACCTTCCCGGACGCGACCCCATATCCCCCACTCAATCGATACCTCACTGAGAACTACCGGCATTGAGAACTATCCGTATTCCATCCCTTCCCAAGGTTTTGCAAGCAAAAGAAAGAGGTGGTTTTGTTCTCCTCTCCGGCCATAACCGAAAAGCTAAGACCGCAGGCTCCGTAATACATTGGGAACATCTTGGTGGCGATACTCTGACATCTCACGAACTCTTTATTGTCTTACCACTCCCACCCAGCATTAATCACCAATATGCCACCGTCAACGGGCGCCGAGTTCTAGCCTCCCACGGCCGGCAGTACAAAGCGGCCGTCGCCATCCACGTGCTCACCGTCTTACGGCAATCTTCCCATCGGACGGAATTTTTATCCCAACTGGAGACTCATACCCTCAGTTTCTCTCTCCGGTTTCACTTTAAAACAGCTCTGCGACGGGATCTCGATGGCGGGCTCAAAATCGCGCAGGATGCCATTTGCCAGGCCATTGATTTAAATGACAACCGCATCACGGAAATTCATCTCCACAAGGATCTTGATTCGGTCCGCCCCCGTTTAGAATGTATCTTAGCTATTCGGGAACCCATCACCCGTCCTACCCGTCCATCCAGATCTCTCTCGATGATCAACAAAACAAGTCGCTCAACTTCCCCTTAGCCCAATCACACGGCACTTCTTGCCGGATTCGAAAAAAGCTGCTCTTCTATCCGCAGTATTCCCCACTCACTTCCAGCTCTTTTTCGCTAAACCTCGCTTCCTCTACTGAAATGAAGACAAAACCCGAGACGGAACGTCTCATTTCGCTTTCTGCCCATTATTCAGATGAAACCCGCTCCCGATTACCAACGTGGCCGAATTGAGGGAAGGAAAAAATTGTTATGGCAAATTGACTGCGCGGGAGAGAGAAAGGAGAACGACCATCAGGGGATACTTGTCCGCTCTTGGGGGATGCTGGGTCAGGCCCGGGAACAAAAATCCCATCTTCTGGCCCTTGTGATGGCGGACGATGCCAGGCAACCAAATGCTGTCGCCGAGATAATGTAATTTCACAGAGACCTTGAAACCCCGAAGCACCGGAGGAATTTGGTCGTCAGCAAATTCGACCAGCATTCCTTGAGGACTGAGATTGAGAACACGGCCCTGACAGACCGTATCTTGCCCACAACGGATGGCCACCGAAAGCACCTGGTTGGGTTTGACGGACATACGGCGATAGGATCGTCGATCCTCATGGGTGGTGGAGGTCAGTCCCCGGAAATCTTGTTTCAGGGCAGTCGATGTTCTCATCGTCATGATTCCGATGAATGGATCCTGCTAGATTCAATGGACTTCAAGGCTTCATCCTCGCTGGTAAAGATGGGAATCCATTCGCCAATTTCAGTGACCTCCAAGACATCTCGAACGAATCCTAGTGGAGCGATGATCCCAATTTTCCCCCCAATTCGCTGAAAGCGCCGTTGGGCGAGAACTAACCACCCGAGGGCAGCACTGTCAATAAAGGAGACGGCTACCATATTTAACATGACAAACCGATAGCCTTGCAGAATGGCGTGATCAATCCGCCATTTAAAATCCTTTCTGGCATGTTGATCAAACCGACCTACAAAATTTTTCACCAAAGTATCGTGGTTGAGACTGCGTTCCGAAATAACCATAAA
>DOFS01000277.1:0-2483 GCA_003523945.1 Nitrospiraceae bacterium
AGTCGGGGTGGCCCAAGTATTCTCACGTCAGGCCCGTGGCTGATAGATAGACCTCACCGGCGGCTTCTTGCTGAACAGCGTTCCCCTTAGCCCTCAACGGTTTCCTATTTGACGCCCTTATGCGGCTCAACACATGGATTTGTGCATACCTGCTCTTATGATATTTCCAAGCAAAAATTCCATTAAATTGCCCAGGATTTCATCCTGAGGGTTTAGACCAACAGTTTTTGACCCAAAATTTCGTTTATCCATGGTCCAGTATCTTTTTCCTCGTCAAAAGACCTTCCGTCCTTAATAGGGAAGACAAAAACTTCAAGGTTAGTTCTTCGTTTGTCCTCCCCGAGCCCCCCTTTACATGCAGATTTTAGGGGGTAAGAGGATTTTCGTTGGGAACCTATCGATAAAGCACCCCCTCTATTCCATTCTTGGTGCCGCTTCCTGCCAACTTTCTGGACATTTTGCACGAGGAAATATTAAGGATATCCAGGATATATATGGAGAAGAAAAGTCTTCATCTGAGGAAATATCTTTTTATCTTTGGATAAAAAAATGACCTAATCATGCGGTGAGGCCCTCTCTTGACACTGCGAGATTCCGCGAATAGTATGGGGAAACCTTTAAGACTCATCCGGCGAGGTGGGTAAGGAGAAGAAGAGATGCTGGCCATTGCTTGGCCATTTCATGTGCCCCCTTCTCATGTCCTTTATGAGAAGGGTTTTTTTTGTCTTCATGGGGCGTGATGGAGGTCCATGAACATGAATATTTCTTCACGGCCACACGAACGACTTTTAATGGATGCGCAGGAAATGTCGAGGACCTTAACCCGGATTAGTCATGAGATTCTGGAGCGGAACAAAGGCATTGAGGGCCTAGCCTTAGTGGGAATCCGCACAGGGGGGGTATTCCTCGCCCAGAGACTAGCCGCACGGATTCAGCAGATCGAAAAACGTGACGTGCCCCTGGGGGAGTTGGATATCACACTGTACCGGGACGACCTCTCCATTCGAAAAGATCAGCCGGAAATACGAAAAACCTCGATTCCGTTTAATATTTCTAATGTGAAAATAGTACTGGTTGACGATGTGCTGTTTACCGGACGAACGATTCGAGCGGCGTTGGATGGATTGATGGACTTGGGGCGTCCTGCAGAAATTCAGCTAGCTGTTCTCGTCGATCGGGGGCATCGCCAGCTTCCCATTCGTGCCAATTATGTCGGGAAAAGCATTCCAACTGCACAGGAGGAAAACGTGCAGGTCTTTTTTGAGGAACTAGGGCAGGACGATCGGGTCTCGATTTTATCACCGTAAAGTCATTATGAGTCTACAAAGAAAAGATTTATTGACAATTGCGGCTTTAACGGCTGATGAGATTCAGCTCATTCTGACGACGGCGGAATCCCTGAAAGAAGTGGGAGGGCGGGACATTAAAAAAGTTCCGGCTCTACGAGGGAAAACTGTGGTGAATTTATTTTTTGAGCCCAGTACGCGCACACGAACGTCTTTTGAATTGGCCGCTAAACGATTGAGTGCCGATGTCA
Source organism: Nitrospiraceae bacterium (assembly GCA_003523945.1). Lineage (GTDB taxonomy): Bacteria > Nitrospirota > Nitrospiria > Nitrospirales > UBA8639 > Nitrospira_E. Next base: position 1,538 of record DOFS01000277.1, read on the forward strand.
TTAATTTTTCTCCTTCCACGAGCAGTATGGTAAAAGGGGAAACATTGGTTGACACCGCCAGGAATATTGAAGCCATGCAGGCGGATATTATTGTCCTGCGCCATTCCTCTCCCGGTGCCGCGGAAAACCTCGCGCGATCCGTGAGATCCTCGGTCATTAACGCAGGGGATGGGTGGCATGAACATCCCACTCAGGCCCTCCTGGATGTGTTTACCATTAAAGAGAAAAAAGGCCGTATCGGAGGTTTACTGGTGGTGATTGTGGGGGATATTGCGCATAGCCGGGTGGCTCGTTCGAATATTCTGGCTCTTATCAAATTAGGGGCAGAGGTAAGAGTCGTGGCTCCACCAACCATGATTCCGCTCGCTCTCGAACATTTCGGGGTGGCGGTCTTCTTCAATTTAGATGAGGCGTTAATTGGAGCAGATGTGATCATCATGCTGCGATTGCAACGGGAACGGTTGGGGCGTGCGTTACTTCCCAGCATTCGAGAATATGCCAAACTGTTTTGTTTAACTCCGGAACGACTCCAACTCGCCAAGCCGGATGCCATTGTGATGCATCCTGGTCCCCTGAACCGGGGAGTGGAAATTGCCCCATCCGTTGCTGATAGTGCCGCAGCCGTGATCCTGGATCAGGTGACCAATGGCGTCTCTGTGCGGATGGCCCTCATGTATTTATTGTCAGGTTCTGGTGAACGTTCAACCCTTAACGAATGATCGGACAAGATGACTAAAAAGACAGGACAGCATCCCACCACGTCTTCCTTGCTCTGTATTCAAGGTGGAATCGTGATTGACCCTGGCCACGTGAACGGCCGGGCCGATGTGCTTATTCAAAATGGAGCCATCATAGAAGTTGGTTTTCCACTGAAGAACCCTCTTTGTCAGGATTCAACGGTCACCATTCTTGAGGCCAATGGATGGATTGTGGCGCCCGGCCTTGT
>DOFS01000277.1:2676-7558 GCA_003523945.1 Nitrospiraceae bacterium
GCCGGTGGATTTACGACCATCTGCTGTATGCCGAATACCCAACCCGTAAATGATAACGCAGGCATCACGAAATTCATGTTGGCCAAAGGGCAAGAGGCCGGCAAAGCCCGAGTGTTTCCGATTGGTGCAATCACCAGAAAGTCCGAAGGAGAGGAACTTGCGGATATTAGTGAGTTGGTGGAAGCCGGATGTGTGGCAATTTCGGATGATGGACGGCCCGTGATGAATAGTTTGGTTATGCGGCGGGCACTGGAGTATGCCAAGGCTTTTGGAATTCCTGTCGTAGATCATTGCGAAGACCTGCATTTAACCGATGGCGGATGTATGAATGAGGGTATGGTGTCGACTGAACTCGGGATGCCCGGAATTCCCGATGCCTCAGAGGAGGTGATGGTGGCTCGGAATCTGGCTCTGGCAGACCTTACGGGGGTTCATGTGCATCTGGCCCATTTGAGTACTGCCCGTTCAGTGGAGCTGGTCCGTCATGCCAAAGGACAGGGATTGCCCGTGAGCGCGGAAGTCTGTCCTCATCACTTTTCCATTACTGAAGAGGCCGTTCGTAGTTATAATTCGAATGCCAAAATGAATCCGCCATTACGGACGGATGAAGATGTTCAAGCGCTAAAGCAAGGGTTGGTTGATGGGACCATTGATGTCATTGCCACCGATCATGCCCCCCATGCTCTTCAAGAAAAACAATTGGAATTTGATACGGCTCCATTCGGCATCGTGGGGTTTGAGACCGCTCTTCCATTGACCCTCCGCCTGGTGCAGGAGGGGGTCTTGTCCCTTGAACAAGCACTTGATAAGTTGACCAGATCTCCTGCACAGCTTTTCCATCTGCCTGTTGGAAGCCTGCAGCCTGGCACCCATGCCGATATCGTGGTGTTTGACCCTCATGAAGAATGGGTAGTGGATCCCACTCAATTTTTCTCAAAAAGTCGGAATACGCCTTTTGGAGGCTGGACGGTGAAGGGGAAAGTGAAAATGACATTGGTTGAGGGCCGGATTGTCTATGATGCCCGTTAACTTATCATTATGAAGCGAATAAATTGGGGGGTAGTGGGCCTTCTTTTTGAATTGTGTGCTTTAACCTTATGGGTTGGCGGTTTAGTCGTCATTATTGCGCTGGTGATCCCGGCGGTGTTTAATTCCTTCGGCATGGAACCAGCCGGGCGTTTTTTACGCAGGGTCTTTGATGGATTTGGCTTAATGAACGTCTGGATTTTGGTATTGTTAAGTGTCGTGGCCGGGTTGCGATTCCGAGTTTTTGGCAACCGTCCCTCCGAGATGTTTTCCGTTTCTTCTGTGGAATGGTGGCTTCTGGCTGGAATGGCTCTGATGACGTTCAGCATTCTTGCAATCCTTGGTCCTCAAGCGATTAGCTTACAGGAACAAGCCTTTGAGGCGGTCTCAAAAGAGGACAAAGATATCGCCTATGCCCAATTTTTCCGGCTTCATATGATCGTGCGGGCTTGCCATTTGGTGAATTTTGGCCTCGCCGCGTCACTGTTTATTGTAAAGGTGCGAAAAATTCTCTTTCACCACTCCATGGCTACTCGCTAAATGCTGAGGATGATCGTGCAAGGGAAATGAGAAAATGACAAAGGAGAGACAATGAAGCCGGCAGTGTTGGCGTTAGCCGATGGAACGATGTTTCGAGGACGTGCACTCGGGTACGAGGGCGAAACGGTTGGGGAAGTGGTGTTTAACACGGCCATGACCGGGTATCAAGAAATTTTGACCGACCCCTCCTATAAAGGGCAGATCGTGCTCATGACCTCAACCCAAATAGGGAATTATGGGGTGACCCCGGAAGACGATGAATCCCACCGGGTCTGGGCTGAAGGGTTTATTGTTCGTGAAGGCGCCAAATGCTGCAGTAATTGGCGGAGCCGTCACACCTTCGAAGAATTCTTGATTAACCATCGCATTGTCGCGATTCAAGGGATAGACACGCGAGCGTTGACCTGTCATGTCCGTGATCACGGCTCCCAAATGGGAGTCATTTCTCATATAAACTTTGATGACAACATTTTACGGGAAAAAGCAAAGGCTGTTCCTTCTCTGATCGGACGAGATTTGGTGAAAGAGGTCACCTGTCCGGTTGCCTATGAATGGACGGAGAGATCAATCGTTATGGACCCGGGCAGTGGTGACTCGTCGAATGTTGCTCAGGATACCACCCGGCTTCCATTGAACCTGGTGGTCATGGATTTTGGCGTGAAACAGAATATCTTACGGAGTCTCGTGGATTTGGGATGTCAGGTTCAAGTCGTGCCCGCATCGACGACCGCTGAAGAGGTTCGTCGCCTTAATCCGGATGGAATTGTCTTATCTAATGGTCCAGGAGATCCCGAAGGGGTGCCCTATGTGGTGGAAACCGTCAAGCAACTGTTGGGCTGGAAACCGCTCCTCGGAATTTGCCTGGGACACCAAGTGTTGGGATTATCGTTGGGTTTGCACACCCATAAATTAACATTTGGACATCATGGCGCCAATCATCCAGTAATGGACCTTCGCACCAGAAAGATCGAAATTACCTCGCAGAACCATAATTTTGCCGTTGGCCTTCCTCACAAGGAAGACGGCTGTGCGACGTTGACCTCTCAGCAGTTTGATTCTTCCGTTGGACGGATGGAAATCACACATCGAAGTGTGAATGATGGGTGTTGTGAAGGGATGGCGGGTCTGGATAGTCCGATTCTTTCTCTTCAGTATCACCCTGAAGCCTCCCCAGGCCCTCATGACTCTTCGTATGTGTTCCGACAATTTCTGGAAATGATGAAAGGCCATGGATGATGTTGATGACTCGGTGTCTCCTGATCCTTCTTCTTTTTTTGGCCGGTGGGTGTATCCATGTTGATCTGTTTCCCGGAGGAGGAGAGGTCAAGGAAGCCATCTTATCCGGTGAAGGAGAAGATAAGGTGTTGTTGATCGATATCTCTGGCATGCTGACCACGGGCAAGTCCTCGAGCATCTTAGATGAACCGAGTCTTCCCGCGCGGCTCAAAGAGGAATTGACTAAAGCCGAAAAGGATGAACATGTCAAAGCTCTTGTTCTTCGAATTAATACTCCCGGAGGATCCGTCACGGCCTCAGATCTGGTATACCATGAGCTGAAAGCCTTTAAGAAAAAACGATCGGTGCCCGTCATTGCGTCCATTATGGATTTGGGCACTTCCGGTGGGTATTACATCGCGATGTCCGCCGACCGTATCTTGGCACATCCCTCGACCATAACGGGCAGTATCGGGGTTATTATGGTGACCATGAATGCAGAGGGACTGTTGGAAAAAGTCGGGGTTCAACCCGCGGCGATTGTTTCGGGTCCTAAAAAATCGATGGGTTCTCCATTTCGGCCGATGAATGATGAAGAGCGGGCTATCTTCCAAGGAACAATAGATCATTTATTTGAACAGTTCCTTTCTGTAGTACAAGAGGGAAGACCCGGATTAAGCATGGAGCACATACGCGGGTTAGCCGATGGGCGAATTTTTACCGCTGATATTGCCAAAGCCCAAGGTCTTGTTGATGAAATTGGGTATCTGGATGAGGCTCTCGATCTGGCCAAAAAAGAAGCGAAATTGGAACAGGCCAAAGTTGTGACCTATACGAGGGGAGGGAGAAGCCATCACAATATCTACTCACGGTTTGATCCTCCTCAAATTGGGCCTATCGGGTTCCCCCAAGTCGATGCACATTCTCTGTACAATGTTTTAACTGGTGGGACACCACAAATGCTGTACATGTGGATGCCATAAATCTGGCGACGGAGCACTGTGAGGAATGTTGCGGCCATGAATCATCCAATCCGCTATGAGAGGCCTTTTTTCTGGCTGTTGGCGAGTGTGATGTGCGCGCTCCTGTTGCTGGGGTCAGCTTGCCAAAAAGCACCCGGAACGGCCAGAGATCAATTAATTTATATTTCGGAGGAAAAAGAAATTGCCCTGGGACTTGCGGCATTTCGCGAGGTGCTGAAATCGGCACCGTTAAGCAGAGATCCGGAGGTTACCTTAATGGTGAATCGAGTAGGACAACGTATTGCCAAGGGCGCAAATAAACCTGAATATGTGTGGGAATTCGCCGTCATTCAGGATGATGATCAGGTGAATGCCTTTGCGTTGCCAGGGGGTAAAGTGGCGGTGTTTACGGGTATTTTAAAATACACCCAAACGGAAGCAGGGCTGGCGACCGTGATGGCCCATGAAGTTGCCCATGCGTTGCAACGGCATGGAGCCGAGCGATACAGTCGTGGGATTCTTGAACAAATTGGTCAACTCGGGGCTTTGGCTGGGGCCGCCGCCGGAGGCGTGGACCCTGGCCTGGCTATTGGAGCCATGAGCGCCTATGGAGTGGGCGTGGCCCTTCCCAATTCCCGTGACCAGGAAACGGAAGCCGATTTTATCGGGCTGCAATTGATGGCCAAGGCGGGATATGACCCCAGGGAAGCGGTACCGTTTTGGGAACGCATGAGTGGGTGTCCGAGAAAAATGATCGGAAAATTTTGTTTTCGTAGTCAAAATGCTGTTCCGGAATTTTTGTCCACTCATCCTTCGGACGTGACCCGGATTAACCAAATTGAAGCCTGGATTCCCCAAGCAATGAGATTTTATCATCCTGAGACATTACCTCCTGCAACTCCGGAATCTCCCCCAAAAAAACCGATACCCGGATCTGTTTTAAAATCCTGAGAGCCCATCATGCCACGAAGAAACGACATCCATCGAATTTTATTAATCGGCTCTGGCCCGATTATCATTGGTCAAGGCTGTGAGTTTGACTATTCTGGGACACAAGCGTGCACGGCGTTGAAGGAGGAAGGCTTTGAAGTCATCCTCGTCAATAGTAATCCGGCCACCATTATGACCGACCCGGATCT
>DOFS01000320.1:0-494 GCA_003523945.1 Nitrospiraceae bacterium
CCCTCAGCTTCACATTCCACTTCCGGCGGCAAACACAAAAAAACAATATCTACATGGCTGGTCAAAATATCTGCCGCCTGGTCAAACGTTCCGATAACGGGTGTCCCATCCAATACCTGACCAACCTTTTCGGCATTCCGGGTCAAATACCCGCGAACCTGGAGGCCAAGTTCGGGATGCATTTTGAGCGTATCCCCAACCCGCTGCCCAAGTTTTCCCGCGCCGATAATAACCACCTGGCGTTGGTTGTATCCCATCCGCCGGAAAACCCTGAGAATTTCTCGAAAAACCATCCGAGAACAACCCAACACCACCAGATTCAACAACCAAAAATACACGATCACCAAACGGGAAAATTCAAACGGCTTCAAAAAAAAGGTCAAGGCGACCAGGATCAGAATACTCAGTGTATTGGCCTTGGCAATGTCCACAAATTCCGCCAGATGAGATCCCATTCTCCGAGGCCGATACAGATTAAATGAATAGAAACAAAT
>DOFS01000320.1:667-3999 GCA_003523945.1 Nitrospiraceae bacterium
CCTTTGGTGATGGGAAACAGTGGCACAGAAAAGCGAATAAAGTAGGCGACCAACCAACACAGGCAGATCACAACCAAGTCGGAAAGGAAGAGCAGATTTTTCAGGAATTCACTGTGGCGTTTCAACATAGTGGGGTACGACGAAATTCGCGGTAACGAGACATGATCACTTGCTGCATCCGCTGCTTAAAATGAGAGCGATCGAACGGTTCAACATGGGCCCGAATGGCATCCGGATCGAAATCAGTGAGGTGTTGAGTGAACAACCGAATGGCTTCAATTATTGCTTGGACCGACTGCTCATAGTGAAAAACCCCAGTCAGTCCCGTTTCAGATTGACTCGCTTGAGCCCCCCGTTTGGAATGAGTATCATCGTGTTCGGGCAAGGGATTGAGAGGAACAATTGTTTCTAAGGCTCCACCTTTTCCATACGCAATCACCGGTTTCCCGGTAGCCATTGCCTCAAGAGGCACAATACCAAAATCCTCTTCACCGGGAAAGAGAACGGCCAGACACCGGCGGTAATAGTCTCGGACACGATGGTCCGGCTGCCAGGCAAGAAACTCGACAGTAGGACCGGCCATTCGCCTTAATCGTTTCTCATCCTGCCCTTGCCCGATAATTTTTAATGGAAGCCCCAGCTCATTCGCCGCGGCAATGGCCAGGTCGACTTTTTTGTAGGGGGCAAAGGCCGTGACCATCAAGTAAAATCCTTCATGATGATGCGACACCTGAAAGGCCTGCCAATCGACTGGAGGGTAGACCACGCAAGCCGACCGCCCATACTGCCGTGTGATTCGTTCTGCCACATTGTGCGAATTGGCAATAAAACTACTCACATGGGCATTAGACTCCACATCCCACTGCTGAAGTCGTGTTCGAAAAAGACCCATTCCCAACCTGCCTAAACTCCAAAGGCCGGCGTTTCCAAAATAAGTATCAAATCCATCCCAGATATATCGCATGGGGGTATGAATGTAGGAAATATGGCAGGTCTCGGGAGGCACTCGAATGCCCTTGGCCACGCAATGGCTCGAACTGATCACCAAATCATACTGTTGGATTTTTAACCGCTGAATGGCTGAAGGAAAGAAAGGGAGCAAATACCGATACCGATTCTTCGCAAATGGGATTCCATTAAGCCCACTCGAAATAATAGGATGCTGCTCAATCGTCTCCGACACACTGCCTTCCACATAGAACAGCGTATATATGGGGGCATCAGGGAACAGTTCGCACAAGGCTTCAAGGCACCGCTCCCCCCCTCGCATTCCGGTAAGCCAATCATGAACCAGCGCAACCTTCACTTGTGCCCTCAACGACCTGGCGCTAAGGCGACAGATGCTTCTTGATATATTTCCAGGATCGAACCCAGCATTTTTTCCATGGAAAATTTCTCGTGAATAGTCGCTTGTGCATTCTTAATAAGGGAAGCCCTGAGATCCTCATTGTTGGTGATTATTCTGACCTTTTCTGCAAGATCTTTTCCTCTCCTTTTCTCTACCAACATTCCGTTTACCTCGTGGTGAATGATTTCTTCCAATCCGCTCACATTCATGCTCACGACGGGAACTCCCATGCCCATAGCCTCCAGCACCAAAACAGGCAAGCCTTCCCACCTGGAGGTTAAAACAACAACATTCAACGTTGCGAGAATTTTCAGAGCCTCTCCATGAGACAACTCCCCCACCATGTGTACTCGTCCGCTTAAACCTCGCTGGATAATTTCCTGTTTGACCATCAATGCCAATGCACCATCACCAACAATCGTAGCGGAATACTCAGGTAAGCTCATCATCATCTCCAAAAACAGGAGAGGATCCTTTTGATATTCCAATCGTCCAATGAACCCAATATGCCGTGGCGCCTGAGAAAGGCCCTGCGGAAGATTTTTCACATAAAGCCCCGGATAGATGACAGACCTTTTGTGGTTGACTGATAGTAATTGGTGGTTTTCAGCAAGGTTCACATCATATTGCGATACAAAAATAGAGTGATACGCACGTTGAAAATTCCAACGTTCAGCCTTCAACGCCCCCCAACGAAGAACCGGAATTTTTTCAATAAAGTGAAATCCATGAACGGTATATACCATCGGGATCTTCAATAGAGATAACCCAAAGAAAAACCCCGCCCGGCCGCCATGGACATGAACCAGATCAGGTTGAAGGGTTGTGACTAACGCTCGAATTTGGAGAGGAAGAGCAAGGTTTAGCCGGCTAATGAAAAATCTAACCCCTTGGCAAGGGATTCCAAGCGCGCGGGCTTCTTTCATTAAATACGATTGTTCATCCGTAATGAGTTGAAAAGAAACGGCATGTCCCAGGCCTTTGAGAATTTGTAGAACATGCGTTGTTCCTCCACCTGGTTTACCATCGGCAACAATTTGGAGGACCCGCATTATGTCCCCGATTCCTCACACAGACTCTCTATGATTCTTACCATAGACACTATAACAACGCACGACCAATCCGATCGGTTGCCAGGCTCCGGTACAGACCCAACCGGGAATAGATCCGCTGAAAAATCCACAGGACACCTGCTACCAGAAGACCATAGTGTTTCCGGAAAAAATAATATTGATTAGCATAATAAATTTCCTTTTGTTTATAAAGATCACCTCCAAATGAAGCTCCCGACCGATGCTCTACGACCGCATCAGGAACGTGCCATACCCCCCAGCCAGCCTGCGTGGCCCTGAGGCATAGGTCGACATCCTCATAATACAAAAAAAACTTTTCATCAAAACCGCCAATTTCATTCCAGATTGAACCCCGACAACACAGAAATGCACCTGACACCCATGCCACAGGCTCCGCTTCATGAGGCATGCGGAACTTTGCCGAACAACGGCCTAAAACCCGACGAAAGAACCCTTGAGGCCCTACACGCCTAGCCAGCCAGGCCATCGGCTTATCCAGTACAAGGCCGGTCAACGAAGGCGTATCCCCCATCGATTGCAAAGGCAGGCCAGATGGATCAACGAGACGGCCCCCGATAATTCCTACCCGAGGATGTTTCCCATAAAATTGAATAAGCGTTCGAATGGCCTCAACCCGCGGAATGGTATCCGGATTCAAAAACAGGACAAAAGATCCGCTTGAAGCCGCTACCCCGATATTGCAAGCACGCCCAAAACCAATATTTTCGTGAAGAGCAATAAGCCGGACTTGTGGAAATTCGTTTTGTAATTTGGCTGCCGTGCCATCCTTCGAATCATTGTCCACAATCACGAGCTCAACATCCGACATGTCCAGTAAGGGAGCCAGGCAGGCACCGATGCACGAGCTGGAATTATAGGTCACAATAATAATGGAGCAACGCATCTGTGTA
>DOFS01000400.1 GCA_003523945.1 Nitrospiraceae bacterium
GAGTTAACCACCTGTATGTTTATGTGCCTTAAAGCGGATCTAGGCACTTTGCTGGTCGAACATCCCACATTTTCCGTGAGCGTGAATCTGCCCCCTATTGTCATGGGCAAAAACAAGATCCTGCCGGTGCTGGAAAAATTAGGGTTGATGCCCCATCTCCCGCAGCTCACCGGGGAAATCACTGAACGGCAAGCACTCAATGAGCAAGGTCGGGAGGCCATCCGCCAGGCTCGGCAACTGGGCGCCCGGGTCGCCATTGATGATTTTGGGACCGGTCAGTCAGGACTACAACAACTCATTGGATTGGAAGTGGACACCATTAAAATTGACCAATCCTTTATTCGGCAGTTGGGGACTAATATTGCGGCGGAACGGCTGGTGCGTGGGATTGCAGCCCTGGCCACCATCTTGAAGGTGGATATTGTGGCCGAGGGTGTTGAAACCGCAGAACAGGCCTCCTTTCTGCGAGCTATCGGGATCGAAAAGGGGCAAGGGTGGTTGTGGGCGAAAGCCCTCATTCCCACCGAACTACGCGAGTGGCTGAGCTAGTGCTACGCTTTCATACAGGCCCAGGATAACAAAAATTCAAACCCTCTCGCCCAGACCATTTTTTTACTACCACGGCACCAGTTAACCTCCTCGTGGGTTCCCTGTCATTTCCGGTTTTTGTCAGGGTCATCTTTAAATCTCCTCTTCTTAAGGAGCTGGATGTATTCCTTGAGGTCTTCTCGTTACATCCTGGTTAGGAAATCTCCTCGTCTCGCAAGCATGTATTGAAAGGCTGTTGTGTTTGATGGGAAAAGAGCGAAGCTGTGTGTGACTTTACCGGACTTTTGGCGTGGTCTATACTCAGCAACTGTCAATCAGCGATAGGTGATCGGTCAAGATAAAGGGGGTTGTTATGGTTCAGACAGGTCTTTCTGCATGGAGGCTTCCTGTCCTTCTCCTCGCTCTTCTAAGCGTGGGTCTTTTTTCGCCATTCGAATCGGCCTTTGCAGGTGGGGCTGAAGGCAATCATGTGAAGGTGACGGATATTATCCACGGAGATCCCGCCGCGAAGTTTCTTCACAATGGTACTCTTCCTTCAGTCGAAGATGTTCCTGCCGGGCCAAAGGGCGAGGCCATTCGGTATGGATTTGAACTTATTGTCCACACGCAGCAGCATGTAAAAGAGTATGTCGGAAATAGTCTGACATGTCAGAATTGCCACCTTGGTGCCGGCCAAACTCCCCATGCCGCCCCATTCGTAGGGCTGTATTCCCTCTATCCCATCTATCGAACAAAGAATGACAAGGTCACGACCCTGGAAATGCGTATTAATTCCTGCTTCCGACGAAGCATGAATGGCAAGCCTCTTCCGTATGACAGCAAAGAGATGACGGCATTGGTTAGTTACATGGCCTGGCTGTCTGAGGGAATTCCAGTTGGGATTGAAATTCCAGAACGAGGGTTCCCACGCATTGAGCCAACCCGGCCGCCGGATCCAACCCAAGGAAAGAAGCTGTTTACGGCGAAGTGTGCGGTATGTCATGGGCTTCATAGCGAGGAAACGGCTGTCGCCCCTCATTTATGGGGCCCATATTCTTTTAACAATGGGGCTGGTATGGCACGGATTCCCACGCTAGCGGCATTCATCAGACAGAACATGCCGAGGGAACAGGGAGACACACTCACGAAGGATGAGGCCTATGATCTAGCCGCATTCATTTTGAGCCAGCCTCGTTCGGATTTTCCCGATCGAATTCATGACTATCCGAAAGGCCATGACCCCGACAAGGAGCCACTGTTCTGATTCAGAATCAATAGGGCCTAGCCTCTTCAGGTGAGTTACACGCTGATCTCATGTCAACGATTTTTACAAGCCAATCGAACAACCTGGTTCGTGCACTCGAATAGCATTCCGTCCTGACAGCATTAAAATGTTAATGTCGTTGAAACATACAAATACGTTGAATTCTTGTTATTGGGTTTTCCCGGTTGTTGCAGGTTGTCAATAAAACTTCCTTTTAATAAATACGCCAAGCCCGTTTCGAATACCACGTTTTCTGTCGCGATCCAATGAGCTCGTGCCTCAAAGTGTTGTCCCAGAAATTTTCCGGCCTTGCCTGAGGGATCTTGTAGGCCCGTCCCGACCCATTGGTCCTTGGCTTGGGCAAGCCAGAAAATACGATGCGCAACAAAGAAGGAAAAATCCTTACTGGGTGTCAGGTGCAGACGATAACCGGGCGAGTTGATATTCGAACGTCGAAAAGGACCCCAAATACCAGCCGGATTTAATTCAAAGTTCACACCTCCAAATAGGGTATCGAATCGTCCGTCCTTATTGTCGTTGGGATTACGGTCACCGCTGGCGTAATCATATTGGACCAAAAAGCGGGGAGTCCAAGGGATGTCGAAGGTATAGCCCACCTCAAAATGCTGGAAGTGTGCAAAATGATCAAGCGTCTGAGCGCTCCCAGGTGCTTCCGCCAGATTCCCGAATTGCCAGATTGATTCAATTTCGTAATCTATCTGTCCTACGGCATTCGGTTTAAATACGCGTAACCCCGGTGTCTGAAAATGACGTCTTCGACTGTCGGTATTGGGGGGACGATCTGTTTCATTGAGAAAATACACATACAAATCGGTTTGGAGCCAGGAGATCTGTCGCTGCCCAAGAAAAAATCCCCAGAACATCGTTCCGTGTTCTTCAGTATTGCCTTTATTCTCAAACTGGAATACCGGTTCGACGACAAAACTTCGGAGATGTAATTTCTCTTCTCCCAGGGCCAAATGCAGTCCGGTGAATGAAACCGGGACATTCCGGAAGTTCCCTCTTCTGATCAACCGTCGGTTACCAAAATCCATGGTGAACCGGCCAACCGTAAGTTCGGCCGGGACTCCAAGTCCGAGGAGATTCGACGAACCCAAGCCTCCATAGAGTTGGAGAATGTCGGTTTGATCTTCAGTACCACTCGGAATTGTGGACTCGTTGTCGGTTAGGAAGGCGCGGGCGTCGATAAATTCCGTAAAAAAACGGATCGGGTCATATCGGATCCCCAATCGCACGAGCGTACGAAGCGGGAGCTGCTGATCGCTGCCAACCTGGTTGAGTCGAAACGGCTCATTATAGGTTTCGTACCGCGTGCGATGTTCAACGCCCAGATGCAACCATCGAGGTCCATCAATCGTGTTTTCGATGGTAAAAGGACTTTTTCGCAATACGCGTATAGATCCATCAGGTCGCATGATAGCACGCTGCTCGGTGGTTCCTTGATCTAAAATTTCCCGGTTTAATCCCGGAGAGGTCTCACCGGTTTGACCTGCCCGGTTGGCGGGGGTTGTGTCAGAGAGGGCTCCAATCAGTGGGCCCCCTAAAGTTTCTCCGACTGCAGTGTCTTGAATGAAAGATAGGAGCACTGCGATCGCGGAGCCGATCAACACGGTCGTTCCAGCTTTCCATACTACTTCAAGCACGCCAACATAACTTTCTTGGCCCATTAGGGCCGATGGAAGGTAACGAGCCACTTTCCTTGAGAAATGTCAAAATGGCATCTGTCCTCGACATGGGTGGAGGTTGGAGGCATTCTTCATAGCGCAACTTTTCTGAAGGGTCCTCTCTTCCCGCCGAGGAGAGTCCGAGTCAAAGTCCGAAGGACTTCTGAGTCTATTTTTGGTGTGGTGCCAAGTCAATGATGCCATTTGAAAATGCTGATAATTGAGTTGTGGAGGTAGTCGGATGTCTCTGTATCGCCTCATGGCTTCAACTGCTTTGGAACGAAAAATCACCCTTTCATTAGGATGTTTAAATCCTTAAGATGGTCATCCATTGATGAAGCCTAGAATCCCATGCGTGGTGAAAACAATAATGCCCGCAGGCGTATGGCTAACCAAGAAAGGAGCTATGGCGATGAGACTACAAGCGTGGTGGGAGAACAAGTGGCTCCGGCCTATTGCTCTCTGTGGTTGTATGTGGTGGGCAATGGAACTTGATGGAACGGCACTCGCCAAAACGCAACCGGTCAAAGAATTTACGGTGGTTGTTCAGGAAAAGGCCATTGAACTGTTACGCCAACCCAAAAAAGAAGTGACCGTCTGGGCATTTGGATTAGAAGGTCAGGAAGCCACAGTTCCGGGTCCGGTCATCCGAGTACCAATGGGGACCAGGGTGCGAGTACATTTCAAGAATACACATGTGCTGCCTCACAGCATGCACTTTCA
>DOFS01000219.1:0-1332 GCA_003523945.1 Nitrospiraceae bacterium
GGAAACTTTCCAGCCGGAATGCCCACACAGGACCGTATCTTCCAGGTCGCTCCCGAGGTCGGTCTTCTCACAAAATGTCATTGGCAACGCTCCCCCTCACAACACCCTACCATATTGATCGTTCATGGCCTGGAAGGCTGCACCGAATCGCACTATATGCGGGGTCTTGCCAGGAAATGTTGGGAGGCGGGGTGGAATTGCATTCGTATCAACCAACGTAATTGTGGCGGATCTGAACATCTCACTCCCACCCTCTATCACAATGGACTCAGCCAGGATTACGGCAGGATTATTCAGGAAATTACTGAACAGGATGGCTGCACCACGGTGTGGCTCGTCGGGTATTCCATGGGAGGCAATCTTGCCCTCAAATTAGCAGGGGAGCAGGGAGCCTCCCTCCAATCCCTTCGTGGAATCGCAGCCGTCTGTCCTAACATCCAGCCTGCAGCCTGCGTTCGTGCACTTCAACATCCCTCAAACTGGCTCTATCATCGCTTTTTCCTGAAAAGCTTAACCGCAAAATTACGAAAAAAAGCCCAACTATTTCCAGGACGGTGGGATCTCTCACACCTCTCACGGATACGGACCATGTGGGAATTTGATGAAATCTATACCGCTCCGGACGGAGGGTATCGAGATGCCGCAGACTATTATGAACAAAGCGCCGCTCGAAACGGGCTATCTTCAATCACCGTCCCGACCCTCATCATCACGTCCCAGGACGACCCGTTTATCCCCTACTCCATGTTTGCCGACCCCGCTCTCGAATCGAATCCCTTCATTCGTCTGGAGGCCCCTGCTTATGGGGGCCATTGCGGATTTTTTCAACGCCACCATCTGCGTGAGGATCCTTTTTGGGCCGAAAATCGTATATGCGACTGGATTCAGGCTCAGCTCACCTCAGCATAAAGCCCCCTCTTGTCTCACGATTGATTCCCTATGGGACCGGTTCAAACCACGTCACACACTCAACGCCTTTTTCCCCTATTCTCCTCTTGCGATGGCCCTATCAGGTAGGGTAGAACCTTGTTCAGATGAGCCACCAATCCTCCCAATTTCAGTTCCAATCACCAATCTTCACGCACCCATGAGTTTAAAGCCCGGATCTCCAGGAAAAGGGGTTCTTCGCCAGATGCATAAGGCGCAAGAAAAATATTTGGAAGGATGGTTGGATGTTCCCGCCCACGTACATCACACAGCCTATCGCATGGCGAATCCGCCAATTGAACGCCCTCAAAGTCGAAAAGAGTTTCAACAGCTTCTGGCTTGTTTAGAGATTGAGTCCTCTCACATCGTCCTGGATACCAAGGTGGGATTTGGAGTCAAAATCGG
>DOFS01000219.1:1446-3994 GCA_003523945.1 Nitrospiraceae bacterium
AAAAATGGAGACAAACTCATTGCCATTTGGGAAGCCCACACCGAATATTACAGCTACCAGGTATGGCATATCCCCGGTGATCCCAACCAACTCTTAGGGTTCGGTCCGTTAGCATTTCCCGGTTATGTGTTTCCCTTCTCTCCATTAGGTCTTCAGGTCAACGGACTGGATCTGTTGATCACCCCCACCCGTACCTATGACCAGGAAGAATTGGAAACGCTCCTACCCGGCCCGCAAATGTATGCCAGCAAGGTTCTGGAAGAAGACATTTCCGTGGCCACCAGTTTTACTCCGGACGAACATGGTCGGGAACGATATGTCATTTGGGCTCCTGATCCTCTCCTGCTACGCCAAAAACTAGCCAGACTGATTACAATTTTAACCACCCTTGAAAATTATACCCATTTGATTTTACTGCCCTATCCAGCCTTCTCCCGGTCCGTCGATCAGGTGCAAATCTTCGAACAACGCCATCTCTATCAACGCACGCTCATTACCAGGGAACTCAAGCAGGCCACCCATAGCACCCTTCAACAATGGCTGGAGGGATTAACCCATGATTTTCTGGAAGTGGGACGGCTCGCGGATTCCATGCGGTATCGCCTGTCGGCTTCGGTCCCCTACGACCGAATTGTGCACAGCAATGCCCTGGCACTCCAGGAACACCCCCTGCCCTATGGTGGAACCCTCACAGATTATATCCAATGGAAAATTACCGGAGTGGCCGATGGATACCAGCAATTGCTCTCCCGCATTCAGGCCTTAGAGCAGGACTTTGAAGGCACCATTGCGGTCTTGCGAACCAAGGTGGAACTTCTCTTACAAGAACAAAACCTGGCTCAACAAGATCAAAATATGAAACTCCTGGCCAGCGTGGATAACACCACAAAGAGCCAGGTCGTCCTGCAACACACCGTTGAGGGCCTTTCTGTCATCGTGATTGCCTATTATGTCAGTGGCCTAGCCGGCTACGTCTTCAAGGCTCTACACGAGTTTGGTTGGCTGGCCAAGCCTGAATTGGCCTCTGGAATCTTTGTGCCCATCGCATTGGGCCTCTCATTCGCCATTATCACATGGGGTCGAAATCGCATCCATAAAAAAATGTCAGCAACCTCCCGATCCTCCCCTACCCCCGATCGTTCCTAACATTTTTCCTATCCGCTTTGATCCTGCACCAGGATCCTCAAAACCCGATCTGCAGACAGGGCTATGGTCCCTCCTCCATTCAGCACGGATACACCGCCTGGAAACCACCCATCACACATACTGTCTGGCTCAAGATTCTACCAGGAGGCGAGGAATATTAATTTTAAGTACCACACGGAAAAATCCGAGAACAGAAGGAAGAGTAGCTGCTTTGGCCATTCAAGCCCAAGACGGTACCAGAAGGGATCAAGATGCCTACAGCCGAAGAACTGGTAAAAAATTGCACGAAACTCTTCACGCTACCGGAAGTCTATCTCCTCGTTAAAAAAGTCATTGATAATCCAGAATCCACCATGGCCGATCTGTCCAGGGCGATCAGTATTGATCCTGGCATGACCGCCGCCGTCCTCAAGCTGGTCAATAGCGCGTTTTACGCAATGCCTCGAAAGGTCGAGACCATTTCTCGAGCTGTCGGAATCCTGGGCATGCAACCCCTCCATGATTTGACGCTCGCCATCTCGGTCACCAAAACCTTCTCCGGCCTCAACCAACACGTGATGAGTATGAGCGTGTATTGGTCAAACAGCTTTTTTAGCGGACTGGTTGCACGGGAATTGGCAAGAAAATGTTTTCTAGTGGATAGTGAACGGATGTTTGTTGAGGGCCTGTTAAGAGATATCGGACATCTCATCCTCTATGAGCAACTTCCCGAACCGTCCGAACAGGTATTACGAGAGTCGGCCAAAAATGGCACTCCCGTCCATATCTTGCAGCAACAGTTATTGGGGTTCGATTTTACCGAAGTGGGTCAGACCCTCATTGAGGAATGGCAACTACCAAAAAATTTCGGGATCGCTATTCGATATCAGAACAATCCATCCGGGACCAGCGATCACGGATTTGAGGCGGCGCTCCTGAATATGGCAGGCGCACTCACGGAGGGGTTTCAATCACCCAAGGGACATGCCCAATGGCAAGATCTCGTGGCTCCTGAAGCGTGGAAATTAACAGGTCTGGATGAGGAAGGGCTCAAAGAATGCATGGTAGAAGCAGGCAAACAGCTCTCCGGCATGTTAACCCTCATGGAAGAAGCACGCCTACCCATCGCAGCCCAATAAAGACGAAAAGCACCTGACTAACGGCATGTCAAACGAAATATAGCGGACCACCGGAATTCACCCTCAACTCAAAAAAGGTCAGGTCTGATGACCACAACAACACACTCGTCCGTCATGTACCAAAAAGCTCCATTACTCGATGTCACCTTTCAAATGACTTTCCCTCAAAATTTACAAATATCCTCGGCTCCGCCCGTTAATTTTCAGGGAAGAGTCAAAAATCTTTTTCCAAATTTCTCTCTGACACAAGATAAAACCTCCTATAATTTCCTCAGTGCCGATCA
>DOFS01000224.1 GCA_003523945.1 Nitrospiraceae bacterium
TCCACCTGTTCCCGCTCACCGGTCCGAAGAGGAGACAACAATTCCAGGTATTGGTCGGTCGATACGTCCGGTTTTAAATCCAGGGGAGTCATAAGGAACAATTCTCCCAAACTGTATCCGATATTATCCCTTGCACCTTTGTTGACTTGAATAAACCGCAGAGTCGTGGCATCAAACACATAGACTTCATTGACCGATTCATCAAGAATTCTCCCCAGGTAGGATACCCGCTCTTCGTTTTGCTTTCGTCGAGAAATATCCCGAAGAATCACCGTCAACCATCGCTTCCCCGACTGTTCGGTTTGAGAAATCGAGGCTTCCAAAGGGAAGGTCTCGCCGTTCCGGCGCAGCCCTGAAATTTCCATGTTGGCGCCCATTCGTCTGGAGGTTTCTCCGGTCTCAGCAAATCGGCGTATGTGTTCACGATGGGCAGATCGAAGAGGGAGCGGAATAAATTGGTCGAGGGTATTTCCCACTGCCTCATCAGCGGAACATTGAAAAATTTCCTCGGCGGCCGCATTAAAAATCACAATCCGATGATCGTCATCGATGATAATAATGGCATCCATGGCCGAATGGATGATGCCTGCCAGTTGCTGCTCAATTGCCTCCAACCCGTCCCTGGCTTCCTGATGCATGGCCTGAACGGCTCGCAGTTCCGCCAATTCCTGACGAAGCAATGCCAATTCACGAGTGACGTTTGGATCTGAGGAGAAGGATTGATTACTCATGACTGAATTTTCGTAAAGGGTAAGGAGGAAGGCGTGAGAAGTAAAGAGAGAGAAGGAAGAAAGATGCATTGAGCGGGTGACGTCCAGGACTCTTTCCGACCTATTTTTTTTCCATTATCTCACTCCTCACGGTTTATCACACGGGCTTGACGCCTTCGAGTGACTTTTTCGTTCCTTCGGCTAGGCTTCCTCCATCTCAGCCAGCTTGCGATATAACGTCTTCCGGTCGATCCCAAGCACGTGCGCCGTTTGATATTTATTTCCACCCATTTTCTCTAAAACCCGCCGGATGTAGGACTTTTCCAACTGTTCCAGGGGCAGTAGCCGCTCCGCGGCATCGCCGATGAGCTGCCCATCCCCCTTGATGTCTCGAATGTTCGAGGGAAGATCGTCTAAAACAATCTTTTTACCCAGCGTCAAGGTCGCGGCACGCTCCAGGATATTTTCCAATTCTCTGACATTACCGGGCCATTGATAATCCATGAGCCTGGCCATGGCCGATTCTTCTATGCCTTCAATATGTTTCTGAATCGCGGTCGGACTTTTTTGCAGTAATCCCTGAACCAGAATCGGTAGGTCCTCTTTGCGATCCCGAAGGGGAGGTAAGTGCAGTTCAATGACATTCAACCGATAATACAAATCCTCCCGAAACCGCTTGGCCTTGACCTCTTCTGCCAAATGCACGTTCGTGGCCACCAATAACCGGACATTGATTGATAATGAGCGAGTGGCCCCTACCCGCCGGATTTCCCGCTCTTGCACCGCACGCAACAACTTGGCCTGGAGCATCATGGGCAATTCACTGATTTCATCCAGAAACAACGTACCCTCGTGGGCTTCTTCAAACAAACCGGGTTTGTCGGATTTGGCGTCCGTAAAGGCCCCTCGCACATGACCGAATAGCTCACTTTCCAACAATAGTTCAGGAATCGCCGCACAGTTCACGGGAACGAAAGGGGCAGACTTGCGTTGACTATTATAATGAATGGCTTTCGCCACGAGTTCCTTTCCCGTCCCACTTTCTCCTGTGATCAAAATATTCGTCTGTGAATCGGCCACCCGCCGGATGAGATCAAAAATTTCTTTCATCGGCTTGCTTTTGCCGAGAATCTGGTCAAACGAATATTCCCGGCTGACCTGTTGGCGTAATTGTTTGACCTCCTGGCGAAGAAGCGCCTCTCGCATGGCTTTCGCCACCGTCACCGATAATTCATTGCTCTTGATGGGTTTGGTCAGATAGTCAAACGCCCCCTGCTTCATCGCATCAACAGCCGATTCCACGGTGCCAAAGGCCGTCATCATGATGAGATTGGAATCCGGATGCTTTCGAAGGACATGATCCAACAAGGTCAGCCCGTCCATTCCTTTCATGCGTAAATCCGTCACGATCACGGGAAATTTCTCAGTTTCCAGTTGATTGAGGGCGTCGTGACCATCTGAGGCCACCATGACTCGATAGTGCTCTTCCTCAAGGATATCCCGTAATAATTGCCGCATTTCGGGTTCATCATCGACGACGAGGATAGCTGGAGAATCATTATTGATCATGGGCAGTATTCCTTGTTTGGCTCGGTATTGAATGAGGCCATGATTGCGGAGCGATATGACCTGAGAACACTTTGATTAGGATACATTATCTTTTGGATGACGGTCTTTTACTCTCTAATGTCGGCCAGAGTCGACGATGGAAATTCAGCATCTCTGTTGTTTTTTGCACCAATCATTATTCCTACTAATGTAGCAATTTGCACCACTCAGACCATCTCATCCCCTCGAAACCTGCCTGGTTAAAAATAGAGGCCACCCCGTGCCCACACTAAGAATATTTTTGATCGTTTTGAGGAAGAACCCGTTCCCCCTGAATCTCCTTGAGACACCAATTTTATCTTTTCTATCAAACTCCCCCCCTGGAACATTAAGGAAAAGAACAGCTCATTGGTGATAGGGGGTTCTCTTGATGGCATTCCTCTTGCTCGTTCTCAAACACAGGGCACGGTGAACAACCTTGAAAAAGGGAGATCCTATGAAAATTGTTGCTGCGGTTGATGGCTCATCCTATTCAACCTCATCTATTCAGGCTCTTGCACATTTTACGCCGCCTGAGGAGTTAACGCTGGTTCATGCTCTGCACCTTCCCGATTTCAACTATCCGATGATTACACCGGATCTCAGAGCCGAGGCTCAGGAAGAAATCAAAGTCCAATTACGAAAAGTCGGAGAAGAGATTCTCGATGGAGCCCAGAAGCACCTGCCTGCCGATTTCTCCCATGTGCAGCGGGTCCATCAAATCGGACATCCGGTCGACGTGATTGTGGAAACTGCGCGGTCCGCCCGATCCAATCTGATCGTCATGGGAGCTAGAGGTCTTGGCCCCATCAAAGAGCTGATTCTCGGAAGCGTGTCTCATCGGGTTCTGATGCATGCGCCCTGTTCAACCATGATCGTCAAGGCCCCTGTCACACAGTTGAAAAAGATCCTTCTCCCCATCGAGGGCCAGGAAGACGCAGAAGTGGCGTTACAATTTCTGGCCCTTCAACCTTTTCAACAACCGGTTGAAGTCGAGGTGTTCGCAGTCTGGCCACAACCCCAACTATCCTGGCCCACCACGGTGAGACAATCGGAGTTACTGGAAATTCAGGCCATTGAAGAGGCTCAGAAGCGCATGAAACATATCACCGACAAGCTCAGCCGGATGAACTTCCTTTGTCAGGCCCATGTCGGGATGGGCGACCCAGCCTATGCCATCCTCGCCCAGGCCAAAGCTTCCCAATCCGACCTGATCATCATGGGAACTCATGGCCGTGGGGGGTTCTCTAGATTTTTAATGGGGAGCGTTTCAAATTCCGTGTTGCACCAGAGCCCAGGACCTGTCTTGATTGTCCGGTAGAATTTCAGAAACAAAAAGACCGCTTTTTTTCCTGTTGACGACATCTGCTACAGGGACGTTCCGACAGAATGAGGCGATCTGCTACCAGTGAAAATGGACGACATGTTTCCATGAAGGATTGTGGGGAAAAACTGCAGTCGCCTTTCCTTTCCATTATTGGCATATCCATTGCTTAACCACAGTTTCAGGTATGATCAATTTTTTTCTTCCAGGGTAAAAATAAGGAGGATATCAAATGAGTAACATTACACGTTGGGATCCGTTTCGAGAATTGGATGAATTACAGGGCCGGCTTTCAACCTTGTTTGGCCGGGCACCGGTCAGGAAAGAGGGGGAACGTCAAGAAGCGTTACGTGTCGCCGAATGGGCTCCCCTGGTAGACATCACAGAAGATACAAAAGAATACTTGGTCAAAGCCGAGCTTCCGGAGGTCAAAAAAGACGAAATCAAAATCGGTGTCCAAAACGATGTGCTAGTCATTTCCGGTGAACGAAAGTATGAGAAGGAAGAGAAGGACAAAAAGTACCATCGGATCGAGCGCGCCTATGGCAGCTTTTCACGCAGTTTCACCATCCCCGAAGATGCGGATCCCGAGAAAGTTTCGGCGGAATTCAAGGAGGGGGTATTGCACGTCCATATACCCAAAAGCGACCGCGCCAAACCGAAAAGCATTGCCGTGAAAGTTTCATGATTTTGCGGTGCTTTGCACTGATGACAATACCACTATTCAAGACAAATCGCGTGAGAAAAGTCACTCCAAAATAAGGAAGATCACCCACACATGCACACTCTTCGAGAATGGCTATTTCATAAAATTTGGGTTCTCTTCATTGGATTCTTTCTCTTAGGGGGTATTTCCCCATCCCGCGCACAGCCTCTACAGGAAGTGATCGTGACCATAGAAGGATACACGTTTCAAACCACCCAGATGCCTCTTCAACTGGACACAGAGACCATTATCTACATCCAAAACAAAGATACGGTCCGACATGATTTTGGAACAGACATGTTTTTGAATACCCTGACCCACGTCGAAAGCAACGGAGTCGTGACCTATGGAAAGGGTTTGGAAGGTGTTTATCTCGATCCTGGCCAGGAAGCATCAATCCATTTGATGCTCAAGCACTCTGGTCGATTCCAATTCCAATGCTCGATACATAAGGAGATGAAAGGGGAAATTCTACTCCTGATCGTGGACGCGGTGTAATCGGCAAACTTGATTGAGTATGGGTTGTGGTCGGATGCCCGAGTGACTAGAATCCTTAGTAAGACGGTCTTACTTTCACCCTAAGGCGAAAGGCCAATATCGCTATGGTCAAAATTGTGACCCATATTTTGATTCCTACCGACTTTTCACCAAGCTCTGTTCCTGCCTTTCGATACGCGGTGGAATGGGCGAAAGTTTTTGAAGCGGAACTGACGCTTCTTCATGTCCATTCATTACAACCGGGGCTGGACATCGATGCCGGAGTTGCCCAACAATTCCTGGATGAACAACGCAAGGTGGCGCGAGAAGAGTTGGAAACGCTGGTGGCTCAGGCCCGACAGCAAGTCCCGGGCGCATCCATGGAGCTGCTGGCAGGGCTTCCCTCTGAATGCATTTGCGAGGTCGCCCGGGAAAAAAAATGCGATTTAATTATGATGGGATCCCACGGGTGGACAGGATTCAATCGCGTCCTATTCGGGAGTGTGGCGGAACGGGTGATTCAACGAGCCCCATGCCCGGTCCTGACCATTCCTCACAGGGAATCCGCCGATATTTCAGCGATGCATCCCTTACAAATTCTCCCAAAACAAGTGGTGCTGCCCGTGGAATTCTCCGATTGCTCCATGGATGCCTATGAATACGCGGTCCAAATTGCCAAATGGTTTGATGTACCTCTAACCTTAGTCCATGCCATTGAGCCATTATCCTACAGCTTGGATTTCACCCTGACTCATCCGCTTCAAGAAAAAACCAACCGTGATAAGGTCGAAAAGCGTCTGGCTGATCTCACTGCCGTCCTGTCCGAACAGGGTCTATCCGCCAGATATGAGTTACTCGACAAACCAACCGTTGAGGGCATTCTGGAAACCAGTGCCATTCAGCAAGCGGATCTTATCGTCATGGGGACCCATGGTCGAAAAGGACTCACCCGCATGATCCTGGGGAGCACGGCCTACAAGGTACTCGAACAAAGCCCCTACCCTGTCCTCACAGTCAAAAGTCCGAAATTCGAGGGAGGGCACCATTCAGTACAGAAAAAGGAACACAGCACATCCTCCCCCACATGAAACCTGAACCAGTCACGATGGAAGGCGATGAGAACCAACCCTCAGCCGGATCAGAACAGGGCCTTCGAAATCTTTTAGACCGGTTAGAGCATCAGTCGCTTCAACCGGACTTTCAGCGACAGCGGCAACTGGCCTTAGGTCTCGCCCTTCAGCCCTATTTGGATCCACTGTTAGACCCTCCCCTGGTTCCCTTGCAAGGGGAAGAGGACCTGGCCAGGTGGTTCGTCTATGCCGATTATCTGCCAACGGACGGCCATACCTCTCTCATCGAACAAATCCGAGATCTGGTGACAGAACATGTTCCTCAAGAAGAACGAGTCTGGCTGGATTCCTTGCGACATTCCTACATGGATCTGCTTGAAGTGCAAGATATGGCTCACGGGAATCAGGCTACTCCGACCCGTTTACAATCCTTGGGGGATCAGCAGAAATTTGAGGTTCTTCTCCCCGCGACATCAGTTCCCTACAAAAGTGGACATGTCCTGCTCACCCGGCTCCTTCGGGGATTGCCCGACACGCGCCTGCCCGGCCCACCACTGCTTCTTTCTGCCAGCATGGGTAAAGCGGTATTTACATTAACCAATGAGATGCGACGGGAAATCGAGATTGGCACGGGCAATTTTGCTCTGTCAGAATGGGCGGAATTCGCCAAGAACTTCGGTTATATGATGATGTGGAGTGTCGCCAGGGTGCGACGAGGGGCTTGGACTGTCGTCGACTCACAGATAGACTTTCAGAATACTCAAGGCGAAACCTTTCTCTATGCCATCGCCCTGTATGAACACCATGATTTCCCTGGGCTGATTAAGGGACTTCGTGATTTTGAGGAATTCATTCCAGAGCAAGTAAAGGAGGCCAAGCCGGCTTCAGCCGATTCGGGAACCAAAACCGTCTCCTGGGTATGGCTCCCACCACAGGAGTCACCCGGTGCCACCAAATTTCCCGTCGCTCGTTTGACCTTGACGCCTACACAATTGTTTATCGAAACGGATTCTGCCGAACGACTGGATACCATCAAGCATCAATTGGCGGCAACCTTTGGCTTTTCACTTCATTTCAAGGGAGAAACCACCGCTCCCCCTTCACATAAGACGCCTGAGGTGGATCTTTTATCAGACAACTATCTGGCTTCTCCCACCATAGTCCCTCAGGAAGAAGAGCAACAGATCCTCGCGTCGTTGTTAGAAACCGCCTATTTGGAATGGGCAGAGACGACTTCGCCGCTTCTGAACGGACAAAGCCCTCGGCATTACTGCCAGGCGAAACAGGACACCAAAAAAGTCGCAGACCTCATTGATCAAATGGAGCAACATGATCTGGGCCGGCGACGCACAGGCCAACCCGCGTATAATTACAACATTCTCCGTGGGCACATTGGGCTGTAAATTATAAGGCAATCATGGCCCACGACTCGCTTGAACCTTCTTCTCCCCGACTGCTACACCGCCGGAATTTCCCTCACCTCATTCACGTTCTCCAGAACCTTGGCTATCAAATCCTGGGACCTGTGCTTTCCAACGGGGCCATTCAGTGGAACAGGATAAATCGGGTAGAGGACCTCCCGATTGGATGGAAGGACCGGCAACAGCCAGGAACCTACCGGCTGGAACCGGACCCCGGCTCACGGTACTTCAATATCGTTCACGGTCCCCAGTCTCTCAAGCCTCTGGTGTTTGCGCCACGAGAAACGTTGTTAATCCTGGACAAAAACGGGAAAACATTTTCTGCTAAAGAGACAGTTCAGGAGATTCCAAAGACCGCTGTGTTGGGGGTGAGGGCATGCGACCTGGCAGGGCTCGGTATTCAAGACCGGATTTTCCTGAAAGGCCCATATCCTGATCCCTATTATCAACAGCGACGGAAAAGTCTCTTTCTCATCGCCGTCAACTGCACAAGGGCCCTGGAAACGTGCTTTTGCGCATCCATGGGGACCGGTCCAATAGCTCAAGAAGGGTATGATCTCAGCCTGACCGAAGCCGATGAAGACTTTGTGATTCAAGCCGGAAGCCCCACAGGCCTGCAAGTATTGGAACAGCTTGCTTGCGCGGTGGCGTCTGAAGATCGGATTCAGCAGGACGATGAACGGATAGCCGCATGCGCAGCCAGCCAAACCAGGACCATTCCGCATACTTCATTGCCACATGGCTTATATGAGGCTCACGATCACCCCAGGTGGGACGAGGTCGCCGCACGATGCCTGGCCTGCACCAACTGTACGATGGTCTGCCCTACCTGTTTTTGTCATGGGGTGGAGGAAACGCCGTCCCTGGACCACCAACAATCGGAACATGCTCGAGTTTGGGATTCATGTTTCACGTCGGATCACGGCTACATCCACGGAAAAAATTTTCGTCCTACCACCAAAGACCGCTATCGCATGTGGATGACGCACAAGCTAGCCTCCTGGATCGATCAATTCGGCATGTCGGGATGCGTCGGGTGTGGACGCTGCATCACCTGGTGCCCGGTGGGGATCGATCTCACCGAGGAAGTCCAGGCCCTCTGCCAGCCACCAGCATAACCCAAACGACAGTGAAGCCTGGCAGAGGTCGGTCCCACATCGACATCGCCTGGCTACTTGTGCGCGATGGGTTTCTCTGTAAACAGATAGTCCTTCAAATGCTT